>CAMDMN010000123.1 GCA_945901965.1 Legionella genomosp. 1
GGCACGCTATCGCTTTGCCCACCCTACGTTCATACCTTAACTTAGCGCCATTGGGTCTTGACCCAACCTACTCGTGCTCTTCTGCTACTACATAAATACCCGGGGCATTTCGTAAGTATTCGTTATAATCTAAGCCGTAACCAAAAATATAATGATCATCAACCTCAAGGCCAACAAAATCAGCTTTCTCTAACCCATCTTTTTCTCGTTGATGATGCTTATCTACAAGAACTGCAGAATAAACCTTATTAGCACCCATAACTTTTAATTCATCTATAATCGCTGCTAATGTCAAACCACCATCTAAGATATCATCAACAATTAAAACTGTACGATTTGTTAAATCCAGTCTTGGTTTAACCTTCCACACTAATTCACCGCCACTAATTTTACCTCTATAGCGAGTAGCATGAACATAATCAACTTCCAAAGGAAAATCTAACCTTGGTAATAAATTACCCATAGGTACTAACCCACCCACCATTACACATAAAACAACTGGATTTTTATCAAATAACTCCTGATGGATCTTAATGGCCATATTATCAAGTGCCTTATCTATTTGCTCGACTGTATACAAACAGGTTGATTTTTCAAACACTTGTTTAATTTTCTCAGGGATTGACATTTAATATTCCTAAATTAGTAACAATAGTAATTCGTGAGAAGTATACCTAAACATATAGTCAATATTCAAATCAAATGTGCAACTTAATCATGAATATATTTACCAATACCCTGCAATGCGACTTTTTGATTTACCGGAACGGGTTCTGCTATAACTTGTTTTAAAGATGGTAAGCAATATTGATATTTTTGAACAATAATGCAATAAAACCCAGCTGGAAAAGGCCAAATCATCTTGCCCATTTCATTTAAAAATTCTAATTTTTTAATTAAATATGGTGATCTAACTGGAGGAATATAAAAAATATTTGTATAAGCACAAATCCTATACCCACGATTTATTAAAGCATGCTTTAAAGTTAATGAAGAAGATAACGCTAACTGACTATCTTTATTAAAAGGACTGACGCATCCTAAATGAAATGCAGCCCCCCAAAAACTAAATGGATTTATACCAAAAAAAATAGCATGTCCCATAGGCTTTAAAATTCGATCAATTTCATCAATCGTAGATTTTCCTTTAGCAAAAGCTTCTATAGTTAATGGTGCTATAATACAATCAATGCTATCCCTATCAATTGGCAGCTGATTAATGGAGGAGGTTAATGAGGATTTATTTGGTATAGTGGATGGAGTTGCTATCCATTTATTTTTAAATTTGAACAAAGGTAACCACAAATTTTCACCGCAGCTTCCTAATTGTAATAAGTTTTGACCACTAAATTGCTCTGCAACTTGCATTAATTCAGCGGCAAAAGCGTGCGCCACACGATTTCCTTGTGCGGTTAAAAACCAATTATCTAGTGCAAGATACTTTTTTTCTTGTTCGTCCATAAAGAAGATATAATTCTCAATTAATCATTATATCTACTTTTACCACACAGTTATATTAACCAGCAACTGCATAATTGCATAAGTTAACCATAAACATTTAAATTTTATTAGTATGATGATAGTATCTACTCAAAGGAATTTATTTAAAGATTTATACATGTCCAACGTCGATGATCTAAATATACATGGAATATTTAAGCTTTTAGTTGAAGATAAGCTTATAGATTTAAAATCAGCCTTAAAATATCAAAATGAAGCTCTAGCTAATAAAACTAGTTTGCTAGAATATTTAGTATTTAATAAAATAATTCCGGCAATTACAATTGCAAAATCTATTTCTAAAAACTTATGCTTACCGTTATTTGATCTTAATTCTATTGAGTTAGATAAACTTCCGCTTTCATTAATTAGTGATAAATTAATTAGAAAACATAATGTCCTCCCTTTATTTACACGTGACTCACAATTATATTTAGCAATAGATGATCCAAGTAAAGAAAGCTCATTAAAAGAGGTTCAGTTTCACACGGGATTATATGTAAACCCTTTAATTGTAGAAACTGACAAACTATTGGAATTAATTAATAAATTATTCCTCCAAAAGGAAAAAGAAGTACTAACATCCTATCTTAGAGAAACACAAGAAATTAGCATTATAGAAAATGAGCAAAATATAGCTCTTTCTTCTATCGTAAAAGAAGATCCTCCGGTAGTAAAATTTATTAATCAGATATTAATTGATGCTATTAAAAAAGATGTTTCTGATATTCATTTTGAACCTTATGAAAAAACCTATCGCATAAGATATCGCCAAGAAGGGATATTAAATGAAGTAGCAAGCCCTCCACTTAACCTTTCGAATAGAATTGCTGCTTGCATTAAGATCATGGCTAACCTTGATATTTCTGAAAGGCGCATTCCACAGGATGGTGGTTTTAAAATGAAGTTATCTCAAGGCCAATCAATAGATATACGCGTAAGCTCATGCCCTACTTTAGCTGGTGAAAAACTAGTTTTACGTATTTTAGATTCAGCCTCAACTAAACTAAAAGTAGAAGATTTAGGTTTTAGTAAATTACAAAAAGAAAACTTTTTGCGCGCAATTAATCGCCCACAAGGGATGATTTTAGTTACAGGGCCGACAGGTTGTGGTAAAACTGTGACACTATATTCAGCTCTTAATATTCTAAATACTATAAAAACTAATATTTGTACGGCTGAAGATCCTGTTGAAATAAATCTACCTGGTATTAATCAAGTAAATATTAATCATAAAGCAGGACTTACATTTTCAACTGCTTTACGTTCGTTTCTACGCCAAGATCCAGACATCATCATGGTTGGCGAAATAAGGGATTTAGAAACTGCAGAAATTGCCATAAAAGCAGCTCATACAGGCCATTTGGTTTTATCAACATTACATACTAATAGTGCTGCTGAAACTCTAACTCGACTTTCTAATATGGGAATACCTTCATTCAATATTGCAAGCTCAATTAATTTAATCATAGCTCAACGTTTAATAAGAAAATTATGTGAATTTTGCAAAACAATTCGTCATGATCTAACTGAAAGATGCTTAATTGAACTTGGGTTTTCCAAAGAAGAGCATAAAAATATTATCATGTATAAAGCAAATGAATGTAATCAATGTTCAGGTGGATATCGTGGTCGTGTTGGATTGTTTGAGGTGATGCCAATAACCAAAGCAATTGAAAATCTAATCATGAATAAAGGTAATTCTCAAGATATATTAAAACAGGCGATAAGTGAAGGAATGCTTAGTATTTACCAAGCTGGGTTAGATAAAATAAAAGAAGGTATTACAACCATAGAGGAGGTCAATCGGGTAACCGTTGAATAAGATCTATGACTAAATCTATAGATAATATTTATCAATGGTCTGGAACTAATAATAAAGACCAATTAATAAATGGCGAAATTGAAGCACGAAGCCTCATAGTTGCAAAAATAGAACTTCATAATAAAGGCATTACCATAAAGAAAATTACTAAAAAACGTAAATTGTTATTCGATAGAAAAATTAAGAAAATTACATCTTTTGATATAGCTATATTTAGTCGCCAACTAGCTACCATGATTAATGCAGGAATCCCAATTATTCAAGCTTTTGATATTATTACCAAAGGTCAGTCTAATCAAAAAATGAAAGATCTTATTGAGAATATTAAAAAAGGAGTTGAATCTGGTTTAACACTTGCTGAATCCTTGCGTAAATATCCTTCATACTTTAATGATCTATTTTGTAACTTAATTGATGTTGGGGAAAAATCAGGATCTTTGGATATGTTGCTTGATAAAATCGCGACCTATAAGGAGAAAACTGAAACTATAAAGAAGAAAATAAAAAAAACACTCAAGTATCCAATAGCAGTAATGATAATTGCTTTTTTAGTAACGGCAATTCTACTAATTTTTGTAGTTCCTCAGTTTGAATCATTATTTAAAGGATTTGGTGCTGAAATGCCTGCATTTACGCGCGCAGTTGTATATTTATCCCGTATATTTGAAAATTTTTGGTATATAATATTTTCTTTAATTTTCCTCTTTATATATAGTTTCAACCATGCTCACAACCACATAAAAAAATTTAACCATGCTATTGATAAATATTTATTAAAAACTCCCATTATAGGTAATATAATAAGAAATGCCTCAATTGCTAGATTTTCAAGAACATTATCTATCACTTACGCTGCTGGTTTACCATTAATAAATTCCTTAATTGCTGTTGCTGGAGCTACAGGAAATAATAGATTTTCAAATGCAACATTAGAGATTAAAGAAGAAATTTCAAGCGGTTTACAATTACATAGAGCCATTGAAAAAACCAATCTATTTCCAAATATGGTTATCCAAATGGTGGCGATTGGCGAGGAATCAGGAACATTGGAATCGATGCTTAGTAAAGTCGCTAATTTTTATGAAGAAGCGGTTGAAAATTCGGTTGATTCACTAAGTAGTTTATTAGAGCCCATAATTATGACAATATTGGGTGTTTTAGTTGGCGGCTTAGTTATCGCTATGTATTTACCAATATTTAAACTTGGCACGGTGATTTAATGATTAATCAATTTTATTTACTCTATCCTATTACAACTTATGTTTTTTTAAGTATATTATTTCTAGCTGTTGGAAGTTTACTTAATGTTATTATTTATCGCTTGCCCATAATGCTTAATACTGAATGGGAAGCACAATGCTCTAATTTATTACACCCACCCTCCAGTCCACCAAAAAAGGAAATTAACTTATTCTTCCCCCGCTCTTTTTGTCCTCACTGTAAATCTATGATTCCTATTTGGTTTAATATCCCCATAATTAGTTTTTGTATTTTATTAGGACGATGCAGAAGCTGTAAACAAAAAATTCCATTTAGATACCCTTTAATAGAGTTTATTTGCTTAGTGCTTTCTATATTTGCTGTTTGGTTTTTTGGGTTTGATTTTAAACTTATTTTTATATTACCATTTATTTGGATATTGCTTTGCTTATTTTTTATTGATTTAGATCATCAAATATTACCAGATAGTTTAAATTTAAGTTTACTATGGCTTGGTCTAATTGCTAATACCATGCTTACATTTACAACGGTTACAAATGCCGTATTATCAGCGGCAGCTGCATACCTTTTTTTATGGTTATTTATTAAGCTATTTTATCTTATAACTGGAAAAATAGGCATGGGGAATGGTGATTTTAAATTATTCGCAGCGTTAGGTGCTTGGTTCGGCTGGACAAAATTACCATTAATTTTGCTTACATCTTCATTAACTGGCGCCATAATTGGAATAATATACTTAAATCTAACCGCTAAAAACCGTGATACCCAAATCCCATTTGGACCATTTCTATGTGTAGCCGGTCTTATTACGCTTTTTTTTGGGAATGAGATTATTCAATGGTATATCAAGGCGATTTAACTTTGTTAAAATCTAGCCTTGACATAACAATAATAAATTATTTATTCCTTATTATTTCTTAACTGTGTTAATGCTGAAAAAAACTCAGGTTTATTAAGACCCATTGAGGCAAATATTTGTGGGACTTTATCCCAACTATTTTCTTGCTCAATACTTTCAACAATCAATTCAAAGCCAACTTTCTTATCTAATTCCACACCCCATCCATTGATAAAACATAATCCTCGTAAACGTTTAGCAGGGATACTCTTTAATTTTTCTGCGGCTAACAAATATGCATGAGCTTCTTTATAAAGTTCTATTATTTGTCGCGCATTACTATCGCTCGCAAATACACCATTTTTCTGTAAATCCTCTCTAAATTTTGCCTCATCTAAAAGACTTTTACCAAGAAGATAATGCGAATTAGTATCATCTATATTTGCCGCAGCACGATAACATTCAAGTATCATTTGCTCTGCAAAAGGATATTTCTTTTTGCCATGTAATGGTTGGTATATACTTGCAAGCTTATAATATCCTTGAATTTCTTTTTTTAAAGCCTCATCGCTAGGCTGATTATGAATGCGACTTTGCTGCATTGACTTTAATTTTTTAATTAATCTATTTATCTTAAAACGCTTCAAACTCCACATAAGAAAACTCCTCATCAATATTTAACCCATAAATTAAAATTTACTCTTTAGGGTTATTTTAAATTAGCATTTCAAATAATGCGCCAACCAAAAAAACAATAAAAATAATAAATAAAATCTTTAAACCTAGATGTAATCCTTCACGATCTTGATTAGAATTTTTTTTAATAGGATTAGTATATTGAATTTCAGGTTTAAAAATTTGTTTTTCTATGCTGTTAGAAGTTAAATAAGCAATAAATATAAAAGTACATTCTATTATAGTAAATATAAGTAAAATTATCCTACGGGCACCATGCTCTGAGTAATTATAATTATCAACAAACCATTCACTCCAGGTTACAATAAATGAAGGTACATTATAGACCCAATCAAACATTAAATATGGTAACATATACAAAACAAAACCCAATAAAGCAAGGCTTATAATCATTGATAGCATAGCAATAATAAAGACTTTATGATTTCTTTCGTAACGATCAATTTCCATATTAATCTTTGGTTACCTTATATTAATTATATTCATGAAATGTAACTTTTTTCTTAAGTCCCAAGGTACGTCATACCGAGTTTCCCAAGGCACGTCATCCCGAGTTTCCTAAGTCACGTCATCCCGAGTGCAACGAGGGATCTCAGAAATTGGTACCGTGCTACG
>CAMDMN010000124.1 GCA_945901965.1 Legionella genomosp. 1
CTACATATTTAATACGATTTTTAAATAGCAAAAAAATGTATACTTATTTATAGGAAAAAAATCCATGCCACGAGGAAATAACAGCGTATTACGCGAAAATAAATTTAATCATGCGATGAGACGTCATGAAAGACAATCTAGTGGAAAATATCACGCTGAGCTAACCGCACCAACAACTAGCCGAAGTTTCGTAGAGCCAGCAGAATCAACTCATCATCATTTTAGCCCACATGTATCTTCTGCTTTATCTATACCAAGTTAGGTTTTGGCAATTCATATAATCGAGATTATAGGCATACTCCTGTTGGCACTGTAATATTTAATGGGACACGACATCAGTGTTATGACTGGGGTAGACTATGATGATGGCAGCAGCAGTAGCAGCAGTATACTTTCCTTTAAAACAACTACAGCCGAATTGTTGACATCAATACAAACTTTAAATGAACTGATGAGATACTATATTAAACCTCTTTCTTATACTTTTCTTAATGGCACCACATTCTTTTGTTTAAATGATCAATGTGTTTTGGCTGAGAAATTAATGGAATACGCTGATAAAACTGATCATACCGAGCCATCGACTATAAGTCTTAGGCAACTGTCTAGGCAGGGACTTTTTAGAATCCAAGCTGAGAATCGTAGAGATGATTTTGATTCAATCTTAATAAGGCCTAAAAATCAATTATTAATCAAGGGGTTTTCTTGGCCACATCAGTGCGCCATGAAGAATACGTAATATGGTTACTGACTGTTCACTAACGCGATACACAGCAATATAAGCTGTTCGATTGATGACTAGTTCCCTTGTTCCAATAACTCTACCAGTTCGACCCATATTTGGATAATCAGCAAGCATTGCAATTTGATTGTGTATTTCCTCACAAATAGCCAGTGCAGCACTTGGATTTTCGATATCAATATAGTCGGCAATATTTAGAGAATCATCATATGCCAGCTGATTCCAATAGATCATCATCGTTTATCTTTATCAGCTAATCGTGCTTGAACTCGAGCCTTCATTTTGTTCATTACTTCATCGTGAGGGATACTCTGAGAGTTATTATTAATACTTGCTAACACTTGATTTTTGAACCATGCATCATGCTCCCTTGCTTGATGTTGGTGATCTACGAACTCACGCATGAAATCACGAACCAGTTGTGAAGCAGGTCTATGTGCCGCTCTTGCCTCAGCCATAAATTCGTCGCGCAACTCATTTTCTATCTTGAGAGTAAAAACGGCTTGTTTAGTCATAATATACCTTCCAATAATGAGCGTATATAATAAGTATATACGTTGTTAGTACTTATATCCAATACTTCCCAAAAGATTGGCACGGAAAAATATTATTTTTGGAAGATGTTAATGCGGATATATACGTTATTGATAGAATGCTCGGACAATTAAACAACGCAGGCGTACTTAGGCAAATATCAGGTTTCGTTTTTGGCACCTGTCAAAAATGTAAAGCTAAAGATCGCGGTGGATTTTCTTTGAACGAAGTTATAGATCGTTATATTAAACCCCCTTAATATACCTGCTTATAGCGGTGCTATGATCGGCCATCAGTAAGACATTTATACTGTACCCATCGGCTCAATGATTGAGTTGAATGCACAAAAAAAGCAAATAAAATTGATAGAATCACCTACTACAATTTATTTTTAAGTTTTAATATCTCATCTTGAGACATGCCAGTAAATAGGACTATTTCATCAATAGGTCTATTAGCCTTTAGCATATTAATGATTATTTCAGCCTTACCTTCAGCCTTGCCTTCAGCATATTTATCCATAATCAGAGTTTTTTCGCGACTCACTTGATCCCAATAGCTTTCATATATATTAAGCTCTCCTGGTGTATAAGCAGACTCTTCGGCAAGCTTTAGGGCTTGTGATATTTCAGGAACGGCGAGAAGATCTTTTGAAACCGTGGTTGTTTTCTCATCAATTTCACGCAGAAAACGCAACCATAATAAGCGAAGTTTTTTCTCGTTTTCTGATCGAATTGGAAATTTAGGTAATTCAATGAAAATTAACTGTAAATGCTCAATTACATCTGAGTGATTACCATCGCCTTTTTTTATTAATTGATAGTGATGATACCAATCGGGAGTAGTCTTTTCATAAATCTCAGCAACCAAGCCTAAACCATAAACCGGTTGAAGAAACTTATACTCTTGTCCTTTTTCTAATTGCTTTACAAAAGCCTGACTGGTTCCGAATAATAATCGTTGTTTAAAATTATCCGTCCAATTCATTTGCATCTCAACAATAAAGACACGTCCATCTGAATCGGTACATTTTACATCGGCAATCGTGCGCTTAAATTCAGGAATTACCGGAATTTGTTCATTTTGAAGATAAGTAAGAGATACAATAGGGCTATTAGCTGGCAATGGCAGCAATGCATTTAAAAAGCTAATTAATAACTTTGGATGTTCACCAAATATTTTTTTAAATACTACATCCGCTTTTGGATCAAGGTAGCGTGACATGATTTTTTGTCTCTTTTATGATATATGAAAGTAGGTTTGGCCATGGGCTAACCTACCTTTTTGTTTATTATACTATAAAATTTTTGAATTCATTGTTATTTGTATGTAATTATTTAGCCTTTATAAGCTAGGTACGCTTGCCTCAAGGATTTAAAAGGGTTACATGGTCATCTTTTTCAATATCTAGATTAGCCGATAATAAATCTATGAGTTGGAGATAGGCTTCTTTAAAAATACCCTATAGTGCAGCATATTTATGAAGATTTTCTTTTTTAATAATGCCATTTCAGCTATTCATTATGAGTGGTGTGCTATAATTGGTGTAATTATATATATTTTAAGCGCATTTGTTTTTAATTAGTCCATTGATTATTCGAGAATAGTTTTACGAGGTAACGATGATGTCAAATTTACTACACTGCCTTAAATCCGTAACAAATAAAATAGACTTAATCTGTAGGTTCATTCCAGTGCGTGGTGTTTGTGGGTTTACGCATGATATTACTTTTGGCAAGGGAGAGATCTCCATATTAACCAATCGACATGATATCCTTTCATTTTATTACAAGCATGCATTTCCCGTTACATTTACAACAGACGAAGGCCGAACATTAGCCCCAGGCATTTATTTGACTCAAAATTTAGCATCTTTTGATGATTACCAAAAAATAAATTCAATTCTTACCCAAAAATTCAAATTTATTTATGCTATTCACATTCTGGAAAGGGAGCGTGATTGCCAGCATTTATATACGTTTTATTTCAATTTAAATGAACAGGACTTTCTGCATGTCGCGATAAATAATATCGGTAGGTTAAAAGCTTTTATTCGTGAATATAAAGTTTGTGCTGAAGAAATTATTAATAATGCGGCGTTGCCTAAAAATAGAATAACTTTACCCTTCGGTAAAAATGTTGATAAAGAAATATCAACTCTAAGTTCAGAACTTTCCTTCGACCAGCTTCAAGAAGAATCTAGCATGATCATCCATAAAGATACAAATATCTCCGTACTCGTCACCGCACGGCAGAAAACATGTTTTAAATTATTATCAGAAGGCTATGCCACTAAGGAAATAGCATCTCGCCTAGCTCTTTCTCCACGTACAGTGGAACATTATTTAGAAAGCCTTCGAAAAAAATTAAATTGTCGTAGTAGTAAAGAAATGATGGTGAGTTATAGAATACAAGATATTTGAAATAAGTAGCAGCACGTCATCCAGAGCGCGTGTTTTTTGCGCGAAGGATCCCCTGAATGTTGCACAATTTTCTGCAAATGGAGATCCCTCGTTGCACTCGGGATGACATACCTCGCGAGTTATGATTAATTTTCTTTGTTTACTTTTATTCCACTTAGCGTATAATAAATTCTTTTTAATCTGCTTGGTATTCTTCATGAACATGCTCCCCACCAAAAAAATATATCAATTAATGTCATTAGATGAATATAATTCTGAGCAACAAAGAAGCATTAATGCCCTAGCTGCGGATTATCAACAAAAATCAGTTGTAGATAAATGGGATTTGTTGCTTGATAAATTTAAGATGTTAATTCCTGACGATGCAGAGCGTTACACCGCTTTTCAAACAGCACGAAAAGATACGGGTATCGGTTTATATAATTTGAAGCTTGAAAAATGTTTAATGTTTTTTGAAAATTTTTATTTTCTTTATACAACTGAAGATCCACTTTTTAAGCTTAGTAAAGCACAAAAAAAGTTACTCCTTGAGGCGATTAAAGATGCTATGGGTACTTGTGAGACGGGAATAAGTACGCGCTTTGAATTAGTACTGCAACAATATAGAACGGATCTAGATTGGGTTATTGATGCTTTATCCAAGGCACGTAGTTTATTAGTAGTCCGTTTACAAAGCGAATACAATACTATAAATGAAATATCACCATCACTGCAAGTTCATGTATTAAAAATAATGACGAAACTAGCCATTGAACGTGGCTTAGGTGTCAAAATCGAACATGAAATTGAAGATGCTTATGCATCTTCAATTAATAAGCAGGAAATCACGCAATATTTCAATCAAAACTACCTTAAATTATTCACCGAAGAGTATGAAGAGGTAATCGTTGATATCTTAAGTCAGGATTTATTATTCAAGCTTCAAGAGCTATTCTGCCCAGATTGGGCAACAACAGCTGTAGAAATTCCTTCTGAGCGCGTGGAAGAGCTTAATAAATTTATCAATAACCGCATTGCCTTAGATGACGAGAACATAAGCATTGCATTAGGTGATAGTGAAGGGATTTTATATAAACTAGGAGAGTTGAGTGAGGATTCTCTAAAATTTAGTATAAAAACTAAAGAAGAAGTACTTGTTACCATTCGCCTTTTAATAAAGCAAAAATTAGTAGCTGAAAAGTTTTGCATCCCTTTTGACAAAATCACAAAAGATAATTCAGAGGCGTTAAAGAGTTTACATTTGAGGGACGGTATAACTAGCTCAGCACTGCTAGGCTTGAATGAAGCTTTTTTAAATTATAGCGAAGATAATGCTTTATTTCTTAGCTTTCTAATGGAAAAGCATTGTAAAACCCTATTGCAATATCCAGGTTTGTTACTTAGCCATATTGCACATAATCCTGCTCTTTTATCATTGGTGCCAAAATCACTGCAAACAAATGCTTATTTTCTAGAAAAAACATTATCGGCTCTAGATGAAGAGCTCCTTGTTGCGATTGATGAAAACAATGAATCACTTATTGATGAGTTGACAGCCCATGTATTACATATTGTCAAAAAAGATGGAGCTTATTTATCAGTAATATCTAAAGCTTTACTCAGTAATGTTAAATTCGTGTCAAAATTAGTGGAGCATGATGGTCTTTTAATTAAACATTTACCAGATGAATTAAAGCAAAATGATGAAATTATTAAAATCGCAGTGCAACAAAACCCTTTAGCATTGCTCTATATGCCAGAGGCTTTTAAGGATAGTATTGCGTGTACAGAATATTACCGCCTTGCACTACAGCATGAGGTATTTAACCGTTATGTTGTAATAGACTTAAATTATAATGAATATTTAATTGCGATCCATTCAGTTTATCTTGATTTGAGCGAAAATTTACCAGATAAACTAAAAGTATTTTTCTATCCTGATATACTAAGTTTAGGTTTCATTAATCCTTTAGAAAGATCTAAAAAGATAACAGACATTATCGATGAAATGGAACAGATGAAAGCCATTCATAAACTTATGGAGCCTACAAAGTTAAGCACAGCTTCTGTTGCCCGCGTAGCTCAATCGATAACACCAGAACTTTTAAAGTTGATAATAAGAGCCCGTAAAAAAAACCAGTTTCCACCACTTCCTTTTTGCGAAAATGAATCTGTGGTTGAACAATTTTGTAAGGCGCTTGAGTATAACAAGATAAATAACTGGAGCAATGGTTTTCTCTCTGTGAAAAAAGAAGCTTCTGAGTTAGATCGAATTAAGGCAGGTGATACTGACCATTATCAACGAGGTGTAATCACTTCATTAGTAAAAGCCGACCATTGGTTTATCGCAATGTTACATTATCAGCGTCATACTTATGGTAAATTTAATGAGTTTAAAGAATTTTGGACAGAAATTAAACGAGTGGCAGAGGCTCATTTTAACCTGCTCTGGAGAATCGGTAAAACAGTACTAAATTTAGCTTTTGGCATTGCTTTTTTTGTTGGTGCGGTGACTTTAACTGAATTAGTACCAATAGGTGTTTTTTGGGGGCTGGTTACAGCAGCAATTTTAATCCCTCTTTTAATTCAACCATTGACCGTCGCATTTTTGCTACTTTGCACAATGGTACTGCCTAGATTTCTTACTGAACGTCTGATGGCAGGGAGAATAGAAACCTTGAGAAATATTGTTAATGGATTGGCTTCGCTAACTGTGGGTTTTCTTTTTTCACCAGAGATTATAGCTGGCATAACATTATGGAGCCTTGCTAAAAACACTATTACCTTATTTAAGTTGAGTTTTGAAGCGTTCACGAGCATGCAAATTTTTGCTCTTCGGTCGTTTAACTCAATATTTAAAGGATCAGAACATGTTAAAGCGATTAGTCCACAAGCTGATTTAAAAACAAAGTATGAAGAAATTATTATCCGATTGAGACTTATAGAAAATCCTGCAGCTTTGAAAAAGGCTGATTTATTGGAGAGTCGATGGAATAAAATTAATAA
>CAMDMN010000125.1 GCA_945901965.1 Legionella genomosp. 1
ATAGGATTCCTAAGTATCGTGAGAAGCAAAAAACTTAGATTCTCTAAGTATGTTGATTTAAATTAATTTATCTTAAATGAATTCTCCTGTCCCAAAAAGACTCAAAGAAGCAAGACTAACTGCGAAATTGTCTCAGAAGAAATTAGGCATAGCTGCGGGTATTGATGAGTTTTCTGCAAGTGCAAGGATGAATCATTACGAACTTGGAAGACATACTCCTGATTATTCAACTCTAAAACGCATTTCAAAAGTATTAATGGTTCCAACTGCTTATTTTTATACTGAAAATGATCAATTGGCTAAAATAATTAAGATTTATGGTCAGATGAATAAGGAACAACAACTAAATTTTTATAAAGCTATGACTAATGAAGACAAATAAAAAATATTTAATAAACGCGTAGTTAAGACTCCCACTATCACTCTGATGTTGACGAATTAATTGTACTTTTCATTAAATTTACTTCAAGAGGCTTTTGAGATGAAAATAACTCAACCAGACCCTTTCTAACAATGGCTTGCTCCATTTCAAGGTTTCCATGTGCCAAAGGAAGATATGCCCCATTTTTCAGTGCCGTATCATCAAAATCATATTTTAATAGCTTTGACATCGCTAAGAGTAAAGTTATTAACTTATCTGTTATTTGGTTAACCCAGATTTCTTGATGTGCTTTGTTTTGATCCTTAGGATACTTATTAAGATGATCACGATAAGAATTCCAGCTACTTGTAATATGTTTATCTTTATAAAAAGCGAGATCAATTTTATTTAAAGCACGAACATGTTCAAAAGATAGCGGTTGAGCACGCGTCTCCATTAAAGTATTAAAAATTTCTTCTTTTCGACGTTTTTTATTTGCGTAATCATTTAAATATTTTTGAACTTGAAGCGCAACTAATGGTGATGAGAAAATAGATACAATATTTATAATGGATGACAAAGTCATTATTGATAAACACCTTTAAATGAATTAATTTTTCTACATTGCTTCTACATGAAAATTTCAGAACTTCGGTGATATATGCTACAACCTAGACAGTATATGGCTCCCCAGGACGGACTTGAACCGCCGACCTAATGATTAACAGTCATCCGCTCTACCGACTGAGCTACTGGGGAACGATGTGCCGAATCTTAAATGGATTCTTTGAATTGGTCAATAGAATACATAGCAAAAATGCACTATTTTTCTATAAAATTTTGTAAACGGTTTAAAGCGTCTTTAAGAATATCTATATTTGTTGCAAATGAAATGCGTAACGACCCCTCATTTCCAAAGGCAGAACCAGGGACAAGGGCGAGACCCGTTTCCTCTAATAATTTATTTGAAAACTCTAAATCATTAGCATATCCATGTTTTTCAATGATTTTTTTAATAGATGGGAAAATATAAAAAGTCCCATCTGCAGGTATAACATCAACTCCTTGAATTTCATTTAAACGCTTGGCTACATAATCATGGCGTTCATGAAATGCTTTTACCATTTCTTTTATAGATTCTTCACCGCCATTTAATGCAGCAACTGCGGCTCTTTGGGCAATTGAGCAAGGGTTAGAGGTTGATTGTGATTGAACTGTTTTCATAGCATTAATTAAAGGTGCGGGGCCTCCAGCATAGCCGATACGCCATCCTGTCATTGAGTAAGCCTTGGATACACCGTTTAAGACTATAGTACGCGAATAAAGCTCAGGGCATGCGTCTAAAATATTAACAAATGGTTGTGACCAGATAATATGTTCATACATATCATCAGTTGCAATTAATACCTGCGGATGCTTTTTAAGAACTTCGCCTAATGCTTTTAATTCTTCAAAACTATAGGCAATACCTGAAGGATTTGAAGGACTATTAATAACAAATAATTTTGTTTTAGGCGTGATAGCCTTTTCTAACTGCTCTGCATTAATCTTATAACGCATTTCATGAGTAGTTGGGATAATTACTGGCTTGCCATCAGCTAATAACACGATATCAGGATATGAAACCCAAAAAGGCGCTGGAATTATTACTTCATCACCCGCATTAATAAAGGCTTGGCATAAATTATAAAAACTTTGTTTGCCACCAACTGAGACTAAAATTTGGTTAAGTTTATAATCAAGACCATTATCACGTTTAAATTTATTACAAATTGCTTCTTTTAATTCAGGAATTCCATCAACAGGGGTGTATTTAGTATGACCTGCTTTAATAGCAACAATGGCCGCTTCTTTAATATACTCTGGAGTATCAAAATCAGGCTCTCCAGCTCCTAAATTAATGACATTTCGACCTTCTGCCTTCATTTGCATGGCTTTAGCAGCTACGGCTAAAGTTGGTGATGGTTTGACTAAGAGCATACGCTTTGCCAATATAATATCCATCTCTAAGCTCCTATGATATAATTTAAAAACATTATGAAAAAACCATTTAAAATCAATTCAACATTCGAACCAGCAGGCGACCAGCCCTCAGCAATCAAATCATTACTTGACGGCATTAACTCAGGCTTGGCTCGACAAATTCTTTTAGGTGTTACAGGCTCTGGTAAAACCTACACTATTGCCAAAGTCATTGAAGAATTACAAAGACCAACATTAATTATGGCGCCTAATAAAACATTGGCGGCCCAACTCTATGGGGAATTTAAAGGTTTTTTCCCTGATAATGCTGTTGAATATTTTGTTTCTTATTACGACTATTATCAACCAGAGGCCTATGTTCCTTCGTCAGATACCTTTATAGAAAAAGATGCGTCAATAAATGAACATATAGAACAAATGCGCCTATCAGCCACGAAAGCATTGATTGAACGCAAAGATGCAATCATTGTAGCAACTGTTTCTGCAATTTATGGTTTAGGCTCCCCCGATTCTTATTTGCATATGGTATTACATCTATCTCGTAAAGAACAATGTGATCAGCGAAAAATCTTAAAACGCTTAGTTGAAATGCAATATACGCGGTCTACACAATCATTATCACGCGGGCAGTTTCGTGCTCATGGAGAGATTATTGATATTTTTCCTGCTGATGAGGAAAAAGATGCGATAAGGATTGAATTATTTGATGATGAAGTCGTTAATATTGCACGCTTTGATCCATTAACTGGGGCAGTTTATGAGAAGCTTCCTCGGGTTACTATTTTCCCAAAAACACATTATGCAACGCCGCGAGAGCGTATTTTGCAAACGATTGATTTAGTAAAAATAGAGCTACAAGAACGTTTGGCTGTGTTAACGGCTGAAAATAAATTATTAGAAGCACAAAGGTTACAACAGCGAACATGTTTTGACATTGAAATGATGCTTGAGCTTGGATATTGCTCAGGAGTTGAAAATTATTCCCGTTATTTATCCGGGAGAAATGAAGGCGAGCCACCCCCGACTTTATTTGATTATTTACCAGCAGAATCGTTATTAATTATTGATGAATCACATGTTACTGTGCCGCAAATTGGCGGCATGTATAAAGGTGATCGTTCACGCAAAGAAACGCTTGTGAATTATGGTTTTAGGCTGCCATCAGCTCTTGATAATCGACCAATGCGCTTTGAAGAATTTGTTCTGCGCTCACCACAAACTATTTATGTTTCAGCAACTCCTGGGCTATATGAGCATGAACATGCTGATAATATCGCCGAACAAGTAGTGCGACCAACCGGGTTAGTCGATCCTGAAATAGCTATTCGCCCGGTTACAAGTCAAGTTGATGATTTATTATCGGAAATAAAATTAGTATCAGCTCAAAATGAGCGAATTTTAGTGACTACATTGACGAAGCGAATGGCAGAAGATTTAACTGATTATTTATCTAAGCATAATGTTAAAGTACGATATTTACATTCAGATATTGATACAGTTGAGCGAATGGAAATAATTCGTGATTTAAGACTTGGTGTATTTGATGTATTAGTTGGGATTAATTTATTACGTGAAGGCCTTGATATGCCGGAGGTATCTTTAGTTGCTATCCTTGATGCTGATAAAGAAGGATTTTTACGCTCCGATAGATCTTTAATTCAAACCATAGGCCGCGCTGCACGTAACGTAAATGGCCGCGTTATTCTTTATGCAGATAAGATCACAGGCTCCATGGATCGCGCAATCAAAGAAACTGATCGACGGCGCGAAAAACAAAGAGCTTATAATGTACAACATAATATTACGCCTATAGGCATTACTAAATCAGTAGAAGATATTATGGAAGGCGCTTATATTGGTAAGCGCAATAATAAAGTTTCAGCACAAAAATCATCTTACGATTTATTATCGCCCCAAGAACTAATTAAACAAATTAATATACTTGAAAAGAAAATGTATACTCATGCTAAGAACATGGAATTTGAACAAGCAACATTAGTTCGCGATGAGATGCTTTTATTAAAGGAAAAATTAAAGTTAGTAGGCTAGCCACTGGAATAACAATTTTTAGCATTTATCGTATTAAGGAAAATACATGGAAAAACAAGAAAATCATAACGATCCACTTCAACCGCAAGATGGCATGTCTAAAATTAAAGAGCGCTTAAATTACCTGCTAGCCAAAGAACAATTCTATATGAATAGATTTAAATTCCACCACAAAATCATCTTCGCGTTCACGGTTTTTTTTGGTATTAATTTAGTCTGGTACGGCATATGGGAGATTATAAGCATTACCCCTTTTCTTAAAAATCCAATAGTCGCCACTATTATTGGCTCTATCATTTTGATTGTTACCGGTTATTTTTATGAAAATATGATTTCGGCTGATTTTAATAAGAAAAGATATAAGAGAAAGATTGAGGAAGATTAAATCTAATAAGCGGTCTGCTTAGGACTTGAAGAATTTAAAGCTCGATTGGTGGGCGCGCTGTCGCTTTTCCCACCCTACTTCACTCGTAAAAAACTCTAAAAAATTTCAAGAAAATATTATTATATCAATTTATTTATAGTATACTTTAACTAAAGTGCAATTTTAGTGGTTTTAAAGTGAAAATATCTAAATATGAATTAATTTCAGTTGTATCCCAATTTAATCCCTGGTGGAAAGGTGAGCCTATTCAAGATCTACCTTCTTGGCATCGAGCAGCATATCACGAGCTCGAATCATGGCTAGTTAATCCACCAGCGCCTAGGGCTATTTTCTTATCTGGTGCAAGGCAAATAGGAAAAACCACGCTCTTATTACAGGCTATTGATAAACTTTTAAAAAATGGAGTAAAACCAGGAAATATTTTGTATGTTACGTTTGACCACCCATTAATTAAAATGTCTGGTATAGATCAAGTCTTAGAGGCTTGGCGTGAAAGAGAGCCAAAAACCGATGATTTAGAATATATCTTTATTGATGAGGCTCAGTTCATGCGGAATTGGGGAACCTGGATTAAACATCAAGTAGATTTTTCAAAAAATAGACGGATTTTTTTTACGGGCTCTGCAACACCAATTATAGAGGCTGATCAAGAATCAGGAGTAGGTAGATGGTGTACGATTCGTTTAACAACACTTTCTTTTTATGAATATTTACAATTAAAAAAAATTAAATTACCTCAACTACCTACATTAAAAACATTAAGAGATTTATTTGAATGGCCGCAGGAAGAATTTTATCGAGCTCAAGAATTAGCTGTTCACTATGTTGGTCATTTTCATGAATACCTACTACGGGGGGGGTTTCCTCAAACGGCACAGGTTGAAAGCATAAATCAAGCTCAGCGCCTTTTGCGGGAAGATATAATTGATAAAGTATTGAAAAGAGATATGACAGCACTTTTTGGTGTTCGTCGCATTTTGGAGCTTGAACAAACATTCCTTTATTTATGTATGCACGATGGTGGGTTACTTGATATGTCAGATCTATGTTCTAATCTCGAAGTAAAAAGACCCACCGTGCAAAATTATATACACCTATTAGAGGCAACTCATCTTATTTACCGATTGCCACCTTTTGGTTATGGTAAGGATATTTTAAGGGCTAAATATAAAATATATTTAGCAGATGCGGCTATTGCACCAGCAGTATTACTTAAGGGAAAAAGTATTATCAATGATCCTGAGTCATTAGGCATTGCCACAGAAACTGCGGTGTTTAAACATTTATTTGCTCGATATTATTCACAAAATGTTCGATTTAGTTATTGGCGAGGTCACAAAGATCATGAGGTTGATCTTGTTGCACAAATTGGAGACCAAATTATTCCTTTTGAAGTAAAATATCGTTCACAGCATACCAATATCAAGGCATTAAAAGGATTGCTTGAGCTTTGTCAGAAAAAGAAGATTACATATGGATATGTTGTAACAAAAACCTTAGATGACTTTGGTGTTATGAAAAATCTACCCGATACTAGCACTAAAATTATGCAAATACCTGCGCCACTACTATGTTATTGGATGGGAGAATCTGAATTAAGACAAACGAGCTAAATATTATTAATAAATGCGCCACTAATTCAGCGTGCTTTCGATTATAGTAAAAATGACTTTATTGATTATCCTTTTGAAAATATTACCGCATCTCGTTATAGCGATGGCAGAATTGCATGCTGGTATGGGGGAGAAACGCTAGAAACAACCATTTATAAAACCAGGAAAAAATTTAGGATGGCAAGACGCAAGTCTTGTCATTACCCACAAATATGATTAGTTCGTGTAGCCTTGATGCAGCAAAGCGTAATCAA
>CAMDMN010000126.1 GCA_945901965.1 Legionella genomosp. 1
TTTAGCGTCTCCTAAAATAAAATCGACTTCAAGCCCTGTTTTAGTGCGCCAATAGCGAATATCAAAACGTTTTTGTTGTATACCACGGTAGGCCATTATTTCCATCAGCATATAATGCTCGAAACTTTTACCCGCAATATCGCCTTTAAGTTGTAATACCTCTCGATGAGCTAAATAATTTGCAACTCCTACATCAAATAAATAAAATTTTGGAATGGCTACGAGTAAATCACGTTTTATTTTTTTATTATAGGGATAAATAAAGGAGCCAAGCATTGTATCAATTAAAATTTGAAAATAGCCTTCAACTGTATTACGACTTACATGGCAATCACGCGATATATTGCTCATGTTTATCATTTCTCCATTGCATAATCCCGCCATCTCCAGAAATCTTGAAAAACCGGCCAAATTTCTAACTAACCCTTCATTACGAATTTCATCAGTTAGATATACATCAATATAGGCTTGTAAATATTTATGGATGAATTTTAACGACGATAAATAATGTTTGGGCAATAATCCATATTGCAATGCATGCAATAAATCAAAATTTGGAATTTCTGGATAAACTAATGGGAAGAAATGATAAACCCATGCGCGACCACCGAGTAAATTGGTTGATTGTGTTTTTAATTTTCGCGCACTAGAACCACATAAAATAAATTGTAATTTATGTTTTTCAATTAATAAATGAACTTCATTCAATAACGCAGGTACTTTTTGAAATTCATCAATAATAATTGGATGTTGTAATTTATCTTGGGGTTGATTTAATAATTCTTCACGAAATAAATAAGGTGATTGTGTGTAACGCAAAAATAATTGCATATCTAATAAATCAAAATACAAAGAATCGGGATAATATCGCTCAAGAAAACTAGATTTCCCTGTTTGACGAGCACCCCATAAGAAAATAGATTGCTGTTCAGGTAAAGAAAACTTCATAATACGATCAAACATAATATAACCAATTGTGTTTATATATGAAATATAGTATCACTAATTTTCAGTAGAATACACAATTAGTCTTGTACAATGGCCTTTAAGTTGTAATAGATCACGACATCATAACCGTTTTATTAATTCCCATGCGGGTACATGTTGAATACCATCTTTAATGGGGAAATGTACCTCATCTAAAGATACTACCCATTTAGGCCAACTGTCTTTAATTTTTTCTAAATTGCCATATTCGCGCGCGATGACTTCTTCGCTGTGTAATAAATAAGTCACTTGGATATAAATAATTTGTTGTTCTTTCTCGGCAATAAAATCAATTTCAAGTTGATAAATATTGCCAATGGTTACTTAGTATCCCTCTTGTAATAATGCGGTATATACAAAATTCTCTAGACGTCGTGTAATATTATTATCAAATGTGCTTTGTAGATAATTACTAAACCCTAAGTCATTGAGGTAATATTTGCGTTCCCCGTCTAATATTTTTTTTAAGTGTTTTGTGTTCTAATAAATAATGAATTACTTGCTTTAAAATGGTGGATTTTCCACATCGTCTCTGTCCTACCAATACCTTGACAAGGTTATTACCAAGATACCCAATGGCGGTTTCAACATATTTATGACGAATAAAGCGTATGTTCTGCGGGGGATTGTGCCAATAATTGATGCGCTCCATTTGTTCAAAAAATTCATTTTGCATAATAACCCCCCCCCCCATGATTAAAATATAGTGTACTATATTTATATTAAAAATAGATATTATTTTACAGTATGCTATATTTTAGTGGTTGTCGGCAATTTTACTGGCTTATCCCATGGCAATTTTTGAATTTTCTTTGACTGCCACAAGGACAAACCGCATTTCTACCAATCACAAAGACTCTGCTTATCGTTCTTCGAGGATAGTTTTTTATGCTGGATTAATTACTCTGTATATCCCTTTTGAGCTTTCTTCTACAATATCTCTATTTAACAAAACGTGGAGCGCTTTAGTCACAGAAGTTGACGGCATGCCCATTCTTTTTGACGCTTCAATAGTGTAAATCTTACCCGCGTGTTCTGAAGATAGATATACAAGTAATTTCTTCTGGTTTTCAGTGAGTGAATAGAACTCACTGAGTAGGTCACTTCGCTCTTCATCAACAATGATACCCCATGTGATGAGTACTGTTTCAGGTTCGGGAGTCGCTATTTCAGACCAAAGCGCATCACAAATATAATTGACATAATAAGGGTGTCTTTCAGTCAATCGCATGATTTCATTAAATGTTACTTCAGAGAGTTTTATACCCCACATTTTCATGGCAGCCATATTAAGATGTTTTTCATAATGTTCTCTGGAAATTCTGTCAATTTTCAGTTTTTTGCAAAGTTTATATAGCGGCCTTCCATCATCTTGAAATATACTTTCGATTAAATGTCGACTGCTTCCAGAAAAGATTAAAGCTAAATGTTTTGTTTCCTGTGCGGCGTTTCTTATACCTCCTTCTATAATAACCCCCTTGGATTCATCATGAGTTGTCCTTTTAGTGAGTGAAGATATTTATTATATATAATGCAGTTTGGAATAATGCAATATAGAATTATTCTAAAAGGGGTGGTTTTCTAAGTAGGTGCTTAGCCACTCATATAACCCTAAATTAAACTTCTTTTTCAGTATTATTTAAATTTAGTCAGAAAAATCAATGATTTCAATAGCCAATCCCATGGCAATTTTTGAATTTTCTTTGGTTGCCACAAGGACAAACCGCATTTCTACCAATCGGTTGGGCTTTGTTCTCTATTTGCTGACCATCAGTATAAAACCAAATGCCATCAACATGTTGAAACTCACTTATTTCATGAATTATTCTGATAAAATTTTTATCTAAATATTTGGCAACGAATTCCACATACCCAATCGATTTATCAGTAGTATGTGGCATTGTTTTGATTAGATTAAGCCCCAACCAATACATCAATTGCGCCCAGTCCTTTGCTTCTTTTTCATTAAAACCAATCGCCGCTTTCCCCTGCATTGTTTTTTTGATGTAGCCAGTTTCTGCGAGCGTATAAGCTGTATATCGAGAACGCATTAATGCTTCAGGAGTCTTCGGTGTATCTTGTCCATTTATATACGGGCTACAACAGAGTGAATATGATAGATTTGAACCACAAGGACATTGTTTCATAAGATGGCCTCACTAAATAATTATGATTAGAATTTAATAATTATATAAAAAACATATCATAACTTAAGTTTCGATCAGGCTAAAATTTTAAATTAGCAAACATTGAAATTTGACATATAAGAAGTGTTCATACATTAAAGTGCTACCCTTGACAGATTTACTTGAAATAAACGTAGTTCATTACTATACTGTACATGTACAGATAAATTGGGAGTAAGTCATGCAAACAGTCTCTTATACTCACATGCGAGAACATTTATGCGAAATCATGGAAAAAATAGCTAATGGTGAGCAAATTTGTTTTACTCGCAAAGGACAAAAGCCTTTTATTCTAGGGAGGGTAGGAACACCTACTGACGCCCAACTTGAAGCAGCAAAGCATTCAAAACGTGCTCAAGCGATTGCCAAGTTAAAAGCACGTCATGCTAATACCATTAAAGCTTTAGCAGATAAATAATGGAGTTAATTTTTTTAACTGTAGATGACGTGATCTATATTCAAGGCGAAATATTATCTAGTGCGTCGATAACTGATACTGGTAAACTTGAATCAGCAATTAAACGAGCTGAACAATATCATTATTACGAAAATATTAATAATATTATTGATCTAACTTCTATTTACATCATAGGAATCGCTAAGGCCCATGCCTTTCCTGATGGTAATAAGCGAACTGCTTTTTTAGCGGCAACTTATTTTCTTGATTTAAATGGCTATATCTTAGAAGAGAACGATGAGCTATCAACTATTATTGAACAAGCGGCATCCGGAGTATTAGATAGGCATAAGCTGGTTGAGCTTTTAAATCCTTATATTTCTTTACAGATAATTTAAGATATCTTGAAAAATAACTGAATGTGTAGGGTGGGTAAAGGAGCGATAGCGTGCCCACCAATTTGGAGATGGTGGGCACGCTATCGCTTTGCCCACCCTACATTTCAACAGGCATTAACATTAATCATAAAATCTAGTAACTTCCTGTAAAGGCTTACCTACTGCAGAAGATGGCGGTTTAATAACCATAAGTGATGTTAATGTCGGTGCAATATCAGTTGTGTAGGCTAATCTTGTAATGCGAGTTGGTTTAAAATTGGGGTTTACAAATAATAGTGGAACGTAACTATCCTAATTCCACGGTGAGCCATGAGTAAATGCTACCTCGTTTGAATAGGTAAGATCTGCATATGGGATGGGCACAAGGAATAAGTCGCCTGAGCGTCCGGGGAAATCCATTTTTGCAACTTTCTTGCTTAGCCAATCATTTGTATTGTTGATAAGTGGTAGTGGAAATGCTGTAAATAGATCTGGTTCTCTGCGAAGCATTTCGGCAAGTGCTGTAGTAATTTGGGTAATTGATTTCTTTTTTTCTAATATTAATTGATGGTTAAGATAAACGTAAGGAGGATTTACCTTTTCTATAGCTTCTGGAGGTAAATTAAATTGATTTTGTAAAAGATTAGTCATGATTTTCATAAGATATTCCATGTTTAATCTAGATTTCCCATGTAAATTATTTTCTTTTAACCAATTGCGCGAATCTTCCATGCCGTGATCGGCAGTTAAGATAATCAGAGTATTTTTTAATCCAACCTCAGAATCAATATCTTTTAAAACTTTAGCAATAGTCATATCTAAGTGACGAAGATTATCTTCAGCTTCAATGCTATTTAAGCCAAATTGATGGCCAATGATATCAACTGCCGAGAAGCTTATCGCAAGATAATCAGTTTTATTATTATCTTTACCTAATTTTTCATTTTTTAATAAAGAAAGGGCGAAGTCTGCGGTAATCTCATCAGCATATGGGCTCATGTATAGGTATTTATAATAGTTTTCATCTCCTTCTTTGCCAAGATTATGTGGAAAGCTATCACTAAAGCCTTCAAAATGACGCTTGGCAGGTTCAACTTTCGCATATCTATAAGTATTTAATGGACTCATAAGTTCCCAGCTTAAGTTTTTGGGATGGTAGTTAGAATTCCAGGCGTTAACCCATTCAGGGTATTTAGAGTAATAAAATTTAGAAGTAACAAAGCCACCATTTTTAGAGTCAAACCAAAATGCTTTTCCTGCGTGACCCGCGAGAGTTATCGCCGATCTATTTTTTAGCGAGACCCCGAAAGCTCGCCCTTTTTGGGCTAAAACAAGTTCATCACTGAATGTTGAGGCTAATAAATTTTTAGGTGATTGGCCGATGGGATCGTTAATTTTTGTACGTGGAGTCGAAAGAATAGGGTTTTTTTCATCTTCAGTGCAATACACCATCTTTTTAGTTAATGGGTCGTACCAATCATTAGCAATTATGCCATGTAAGGATGGCGTGCTACCGGTCGCAATTGTTGCATGTCCTACACATGTAACTGTAAGAGCATGAGGGTGGTGTGCTGATTGATAATTAATTGCGTGGTTAAGTAAATAATTAAAGCCATCTGTGCCAAAATCTTTTTTATATTGCTCTAGCAAATCCCCACGTAGTTGATCAATTACTATTTGTACGATTAGTTTAGGCGGTGGGTTTTCAGCGGCTATTGATGAAGAGCAAAATATAAAGCATATAAAGAGTAGGATTTTTTTCATCAAGTTAAACCTTAATATAAAATTTAAGCCATTATCACAAAATAACGGCTTTTTTGAAATAAAAATGTTTGATTTTAATTTATGTAGCCTTGATGCAGCGCAGCGTAATCAAGGTTTATTTATAGCGCGGAATTTAAACGTATGGATTATATTTGTTTTTTTTTGAATAATGAAAACCTTGATTACGCTGCGCTGCATCAAGGCTACACGATCTAATTAATTTAAAGTTAGAGATATACCATTTTTTTTAATTGCTTTAATTAATTCTTCATTTTCGAGCCGTTGCAAATGTACTACATCAAACGAGAAAATAATCGGTAAGTCATCAATCGCATTCCATAATAGGGCGAATTCACGCTCGGTCATTTTAGGCGCATCAATTGCCAAATCAATATCTGAACCTTCGCGATAATTACCACTTGCCCTTGAACCATAAAGAATAACTCGTTCTACCTGTGGGAAGCTAAAACATGCTTGTAAAATTTGTTGCCAAATAGAGTTGCTAACACCATATTGTAATTGTTTTTTACTCATAATTTTTCATTTAAAGACGTTTGTAATTCCAAAAATAACTGTAAACCCTTTTCCTTTAAAAAATGATAAACAGATTCAGCTAATTTTTGATCATATGTTTGGCTAGTTAAGTTTCGCTGCATATGCAACTCACTCCAAGCACTGGCATCTTTGATCAGTCCTTGCTCATAGGCTATCTTTAAAGTTTCTTTAGGGCTTAAAACAATTAAATCTTGAGCGGCAAGATATGCTTGTAAAGTTTTCCAAGAAAGTTCATAAGTAAATTCAAAACGCTGAATTGCCGCATCACGAATATATTCAGATGCAGGCTCTTTGAATACTTTAATTAGCTGTAGTAGCGCTTGTTCAAAGTTTTGTTT
>CAMDMN010000127.1 GCA_945901965.1 Legionella genomosp. 1
ATTTATAAATTAAATATTAACACTGAAAGTCGAGCTAAGGATAATATTTTGGCTCACTATGATTTAGGCAATGACTTTTTTCAACTAATTCTTGATCCATCAATGATGTATTCCTGCGCAATTTATGAGCCAATTAATATCAGCCTCGAAGATGCCTCAAAGAAAAAATTACAAAGAATTTGTGATAAATTGCAACTAAAATCAGGTGATCATTTATTGGAAATCGGTACTGGTTGGGGTGGATTTGCGGTTTATGCTGCACAAAATTATGGTTGTAAAATTACTACAACTACAATTTCTGATAAGCAATATGCTTTTGTTAAAGAGAAAATTAAAAGGTTAGGATTGGAAAATCAAATCGAGTTATTGAATTTAGATTATCGTAAACTATCAGGACAATACGATAAAGTAGTTTCTATTGAAATGATCGAAGCAGTTGGACATAAATATTTTAATGCATTTTTTCATCAATGTGATCAATTGTTAAAGCCTGCAGGATTATTTTTCTTACAGGCGATTGTGATTAATGATCAGGCGTATGAAGCTGCAAAGGATGAAGTAGATTTTATTAAGAAATATATTTTTCCTGGTGGATGTTTGCCATCGGTTTGCTCGATCTCGAAATCAATTGCTACTCAAACAAAAATGAAATTAATTTCTTTTGACGATATTGGCATACATTATGTTACTACCTTAAAGGATTGGCATAAAAAATTATTAGCCAATAAGGACTTAATTCTTGCCCAGGGTTTTACCGAAGACTTTATTAGGATGTGGCAATTTTATTTTTGTTATTCAGCGGCAGGTTTTCAAAGCAATTATATTGGTGATATTCATGCTTTGTGGCGCAAAAGAGGATAAAAAATGAATGTGATAGTTAGTGTTGGTATTTATCTTTTGTTGCAAATGTGTTTTGTTTGGGGAGTTTATCGGCTGCTAAAAAACCCATCGGTGGTTGATACGTCTTGGTCAATTGGACTTATGGTGTCAGGATTAATTTACTTATGGTCAGATTCTTTAACGCCACGAAATTTAGTGGTTGGTGGGTTACTTATACTATGGGCTTTGCGCCTATCAGGTTATATTTGGTATACCAGAATTCGTCAAGGCCATGTGGATAAACGTTATACCGAATTAAGCAATAATTGGAAAATCAATAAATCTTTAGGGTTTTTTCTTAACTTTCAACTACAAGGGTTATTAATTTTTATTATTTCATTGGTATTTTATTGGATTAGCTATTCAAATCATATTGGTTTAAATCTCTTTGATTTTACGGCTATCTTTTTAGTGATCATTGGGGTAATTGGTGAGTCGTTAGCTGATTTTGAACTTTATCGATTTAAAGATCATCATAAGGGTTGTGTCTGTAATGTGGGTTTGTGGAATAACTCAAGGCATCCAAATTATTTTTTTGATTGGTTAACTTGGGTAGGTTTTGCTTTATTAGCCGTTCAATCTAATCATGGTTTTTTAGGAATAATTGCCCCATTGGTCATGTATTTTATATTTACTAAGATGACAGGACCTCTTACCGAGCGTGGTTCGGTGCAATCAAGAGGTCAGAAATATATCGATTATCAAAAACAAACATCTATGTTTTTTCCTTGGTTTAAGAAAAAAATCGATTCTCAATGAAGGCGGCGAAAAGACTGCCTAATCCGCAGAGCGTCATTCCCCAAATAAAATCAATTATGGTAATTTTCAATGGCCAGTTTGCAAGGATAGAATAATTGGTGAAATCGTAAATGCCATAAGTTACTAAGCCAAGCATAACTCCCCAAGATAATGCGAGAGCATAATCACCATGAGCTTTAGGAAGAACGAAATAGATAATTCCTATTGTGATGCAAATATATACAATCACCGCTGCCCACCATATTGGTGTCATATCCTCACCAGATTTACGAAGTAGCATTCCTATATTTTGTGCATAGGTGTTTTTTGCAATTAGACCTAACCAAAGCATGTCCATTAGG
The DNA here is from genome assembly GCA_945901965.1 of Legionella genomosp. 1. Classification (GTDB taxonomy): domain Bacteria; phylum Pseudomonadota; class Gammaproteobacteria; order Legionellales; family Legionellaceae; genus CAMDMN01. The sequence continues at coordinate 1,980 of CAMDMN010000127.1, forward strand.
AAAACAAAAACAATTGTTGATAAAAATGGGCCTATTAATCTCATAAAAAATACCTCCTAGTAGGTTTAAACGTTATTTTCAGGATTAAACAAATCTTTTTCTAATACTGATCTCGGTACAGGTTTAACATCCCATACTATTCCGACTAACTCCATCAATTTTATTAAATAATAGGTGATATCAATTTCCCACCACCTAAATCCTTGACGAGCTGATGCTGGATAGTGATGATGATTATTATGCCAGCCTTCGCCTAAAGTAAGGAGCGCAAATAGTAAGTTATTTTTGCTATGGTCGGGGGTGTTATAACGCCTGGTTCCATAAACATGGCAAAGCGAGTTGATTAATACCGTGGTATTGAACACCGCTACTAATGAGACACTAAAACCCCAAACTAACATTTCTCCGACGCCTGTATTTAATTTTGGGGCATAGATTTGGAGAAGCAAGCCTGCAATAAAAAGGGATACAAATAAAAGCATTGGCATGATGACGTCATATCGCTCAAGGAAAACAAGTTCAGGATAGCATTCTAAGTCTTTAACTCGGTCTGGATTGTAGTGATAGTGTTTTTTGGTCAGGAACCATCCGACATGACTCCACCAAAATCCATGTTGCACTGGTGAGTGCGCATCTTCAGGAAGGTCTGCAACCATATGATGTTGGCGATGATGCGAAGCCCACCATAGTGGCCCGCGTTGTGCTGAGGTCCCAGCTAGGGCTGCAAATATAAACTGCCAAAATCTATTGGTTTTAAAGGTTTTATGAGAAAAATAGCGGTGATAAAAGGCTCCAATGGTGAATAAACGAAAAAAATATAAGAATGATGCTGTGGTAAAGGCAATCCAACTAAATTTTACATAAAATACCAAAAAACAACTTAAATTAACTAAAATAAATGGTATCGCTCGAGCCCAGTCGATGGCATCATTTGCTAAATTATCGGGTTGATAATTGTTTTCGTTAACTATCCAGCGGTGAATCAATTTTCCGAAAGATTTCATTTGATATCCTTTATTAATATGTGCCACTTGCTGCTTAATTATGTTAGCTGATGTTGAAGATCTCTTGAGCTAAAAAATTAAGGTATTACCTGCCTCATTGGTACTTCACTTTTTAATTGAGATACAAGTTTATTAGAGTAAGCATCAATACAGTCTTTAATAGAAAATATTTTACTAGATTCATCATGTTTATGGAATTGAACTTTTGTGTCGCTTGTTGAAAATCTAGTTATATGTTGAAGCTCAACTCCTGATAATTGTGCAGGATCTAAAGATTCCCCGTATAAATGAATCTCTTTTATTTTCAGCCCTTTGCCACCAAATTCAGTAATTGCCTCGGCAATAGATGCAAAAACTGCATCTGTTGTTAAGAAAGCTATATCTTGAACTAATGCTCCAGAAAAATAATGTATAGCATGTAAATCATTAACTTTTATGATACATGCTTGAATTTGACTCGTTTTAAAACCTGGATGGATAACATGCGGTATAATCGCTGCACCAAGAGATCTAATTTCTGCGTCATCTAAATCCGCATGATGCTCTAAGAATTTACATGGTTGTATTTTTGGCACAGGAGCAAAAAGACTATGAGCACTTCCTTTGCCTTGAGGCTTGGTAACAGTTGCTTCTATTGATAAATCACGTTCACTGAAAGCTCTAGGCAGAAGATCTACAAGAGAAGCTGGATCTTTAACAGCGCCATTAACTGTTACTGAAAATACAGCCGTTCTTTCAGTAGCAAAACTAAGCAAAATTTGTCGGCAGTGTCCGCATGGGTTAACAAAATTATCAGCCAAAGGATCGCTACTTCCTTTGATAATAGAATCAGGAGCCCCCATCACCCAAACATTTAATAATTTAAAGCTCTTGCCAAATAAACTAGTGGCCGCCACAATAGCTGATTGCTCAGCGTGCATGCCTAATCTATTATGTTCAGAATGCTCTATATTAACTCCTCCAACATAAGCAAAAGTTAGATCATCTAATAATATTTCAACGATCGCAGAAACTCTGAAATGAGAGCTATCGACAAGAGAGTTTTGGCGGAGATCCCCTAGATTTTCGATTAATTGGGATGGAGTTAAAGCATCTGCCGAGATTTTTAATAGTTTCATTTATTAAATTTCCTCTTATTTTTTTTATTAAAAAATTTAACTACCGAATTGCTTAGATAATTGAATAGCCATTTCTAGAGATTGCTCATAATTTAGTCGAGGATCCACTAGGCTATGGTAAGCAGATTTTAGATCATTGGCTAGAAGTCCACGTGCGCCGCCAATGCATTCAGTAACGTTATCTCCTGTTAATTCAAAGTGTACTCCTCCAAGATTGCTATCCATTTCACGATGAATTTTTAATGCTTGAATAAGTTCAGATAAAATATTATCAAAATGCCTTGTTTTAATCCCCTCCGGAGTTATTTCTGTATTGCCATGCATTGGATCGCAAGACCATGTAACGGGAGTGCCAATCGATTTTACTGCTTCTATTAATATAGGTAAGTGTGTTTTTATTTCATTAGCTCCCATACGGCTAATAAGTAAAATACGTCCTTCTTCATGATTTGGATTAAGGATTTGTAAAATTTCTTTAAGCCACTCCTTTGTAGCTGAAGGTCCTACCTTAATGCCAATAGGATTTTGGACTCCACGTAAAAATTCAATATGTGCACTGTTTGTTTTTGCAGTTCGCATCCCAACCCAAGGTAGGTGAGTTGATAAATCATACCAATTCCCATCATTTAAACGGCGCGTTAAAGCCTCTTCATAATGGAGGTGAAGTGCCTCATGTGAGGTATAAAAATCAACTTTATTAAGGCTACTGTTGTGTAAGCCATCAATTGATTCAAGAAAATCTAAAGAATCAGCAATAGAGCGAACAATTGCATGGTATTCATCAGCTTGAGCTGAATGCTCAACAAAACCAAGATCCCAAAGTTGGGGGTGATGTAAGTCGGCAAAGCCTCCATCTAGTAATGCGCGGATAAAATTAAGCGTAATTGCAGCACAACTATATCCTTGTAATAATAGTTTAGGATTTGGTCTACGTGATTCTTCATTAAAATCTGGAAGATTTACAAGATCACCACGATAGCTTGGCAGAGTAACACCATTGATGGTTTCATTTTCAGACGATCTAGGTTTAGCATATTGTCCAGCAATTCGGCCTATGCGAATTATGGGTTTACGCATACCATGCAATAAAATAAGACTCATTTGTAAGAGAATTTTTAATTTATTGGTGATTATTTCAGGGCGACAATCATTAAATGATTCAGCACAATCGCCACCTTGCAAAATAAAGGCCTCACCTCGTCCTGCACGAGCAATCATACCTTTTAAATTTTTAATTTCGCCACTAGTTACCAATGGGGGCAGTTTGCTTAATTGATCGATAACTTTAGCTAATTGTGCTTCATCTTGGTATGAGACTGATTGCTCATATGAAAATTTTAACCAAGATTTAGGTGACCATGGCTTCATTTATACTCTAAAATAATTGTATTTTTTGATAACCAAGTATGCAATGAATAAGCATGCTAAGCAAGATGAATTAGAAAAGAAGAGTGTTTGTTTAGTTATTATGGTGCCTTATGATCACAGGTGTTTTTAAATATTTTATAATCTAATTTAAGATTATTTTATATTTGACCTTGAATTTTATGTTCCTCGCCCCAATTATAATTTTAAAACCTATTTAACTGTTTTTTAGGTTAAATGATTTAGGAGTATATTAATTATGACTGAAAAATCTAAAAAAGATTGGAAAAAATTTAAAGATGAAAATTCTGTGCCTGAAAATTTTGAAAACGATGATATTACTAATGATAATGAAGAGTTAGATCTTGATGCTAATGCCTTGGAGCATCCATCATATTTAGCTCTTGAAGAAAAATTAACTATAGCTGAGCAAAAAGCTCATGAAAACTGGGAAAAATCAGTTAGGGCAATGGCTGAGTTAGATAATGTAAGGCGGCGTTCTGAGCGTGAAGTTGCTAATGCACATCGTTATGGGATTGAGAAATTAGTAAATTCCTTATTACCTATTATAGATAGTTTAGAGCAAGCATTACAACTTGCGGATAAACATAAAGATTCATCTATGCACGAAGGGCTTGAATTAACTATGAAGTTATTCCTCGATGCTTTAGGTAAATATGAAGTACAACAATTAAATCCAGAAGGCGAGCAGTTTGATCCACAGCAGCATGAAGCAATGTCGATGCAAGAGTCAAATGAGGTACCTGATAATACTATTTTAGGGGTATTTCAAAAGGGATATATGCTAAACGATCGAGTTATACGACCAGCTAGAGTGATAGTTGCGAAAGGTAAATAATAGCTTTAGTACTTGAAATCAATATTTATATCCCCATATGGGAATTATTGCAAAATAACCAACTAAATTGGAGCAAATTTAAAAATGGCAAAAATTATCGGAATTGACTTAGGAACAACAAATTCATGCGTTGCGGTAATGGAAGGCGACAAGCCTAAAGTTATTGAAAATAGCGAAGGCCATCGTACAACTCCTTCTATTGTTGCATATGCTAAAGACGGAGAAGTTTTAGTAGGACA
>CAMDMN010000128.1 GCA_945901965.1 Legionella genomosp. 1
CTACAAATTTGTTTTGCACAAATACGAAATTAAGCTACTTCTTCCATATATTGGCGCAATTTCATCATTGCATTTTTTTCTAATTGGCGAACACGCTCTGCTGAAACGCCGTATTTCTCGGCTAAAACATGCAAGGTTACTGCTTTATCATCAAGCAACCAACGCTGCTGCAATATATCTTGGCTTCGCTCATCTAAGCGTTCAAAAGCCAAATGTAATTTTTCACGGCTTTGAGTGCCACTATTCTCTTGCTCATATATCCGCGCGGGATCTGTTGTAAAATCTTGCAAATAACGAGCTGGGGCTGTTCTATATGATTGTTCATCATCATCGCTATCAGAAGCATCATATGAAGCATCCATTGCATTTAATCGCTGCTCCATAACTAGAACATCTTCGCGACTAACACCTAAATCATTAGCTACTGCATCAACTTCTTCTTTAGTAAACCAGCCTAGGCGCTGTTTCATCTGCCGCATATTAAAAAATAATTTACGCTGTGCTTTGGTAGTAGCTACTTTAACAATACGCCAATTATGTAAAACAAATTCATGAATTTCAGCTTTAATCCAATGCACCGCGAATGAGACTAAACGCACACCCATATTCGGATCGAAACGCTTAACTGCCTTCATCAAACCAACATTACCTTCCTGAATCAAATCATTTAATGGCAAACCATAGCCTAAATAACCTCTCGCCACACGAACAACGTATCGCAAATGAGCAAGAACTAAAAGACGCGCACCTTCAACATCACCTTCTTCACGAAAGCTCCGCGCATATTCCTGTTCCTCTTCAGCAGAAAGCATAGGTATTTGATTAACGCGGTAAATATAAGCATCCAAAGTGCCTACGGGGCCATTTAAAACTGGAAGCTGTAAATCATGACTCATATTTCTACCTCTGATAAATTAAGAGACGTGCAAATTCTACCACAATTAATTGATGTTTTGAATATTATAGCTAAATATTTGCACTAAAAGAGGACAAAATATTCGTAACTACCAAGGTACGTCATCCCAAGTGCAAGGTACGTCATCCCAAGTGCAAGTTACGTCATCCCGAGTGCAGGTTACGTCATCCCGAGTGCAACGAGGGATCTCCATTTGCAGAAAATTGTGCAACATTCAGGTGATCCTTCGCGCAAAAAATACGCGCTCTGAATGACGTGCCTGTAGATTTACAAATATTCGAGATTTTGATTAAGGCTCTATAATTGCAAGCTGTCTTTTAACCGAAACTCTAGCACCTAGCCAACCAAGGATGATTGCCGAAAGTAATAACAAGACTATTTGCCGCAATGATAAGCCTAGGAGCTCATATTGCATTTGATAAGATGCAGCCAATTGATTAACAACCAGAGTCAAACTTAATAAAAAAATATTTAATAAAAATACAGCTAATATCGCGCCTAGCAACCCATACCAAATACCTGCGTATAAAAATGGCCGAGCAATATAAGAATCTTTAGCGCCAATAAGTTTTAACACTTGAATTTCTTCTTTACGACTATGAACTGCTGCACGTAAAGAATTGCCTATGATTAATACCACAGCCAAAGCTAGCAAAATCATAAATGAATGCGTAAGCGTAGTAAAAAACTGCAAAATAGCTTGCAAGCGACTCACCCATTGTATATCAAGCTTTGCTTGTTCTACTTCTGGGTAGGATTTAAGTTCTGTATATAATTTCTGTAATTTTTCTTTACTATTAATTTCTATCGCTGGCACGACATCAATAACTGCTGGCAATGGATTTTCTGGCAAATATTTCAATACATCTTGCATGCCCTCTTGCATCTTAAGCTCTAAAAGACCTTCCTTCGGTGACTTCAATGTTGCCAAATGAACACCACTAACTTTTCTAACCTGTTGCAAAGTTTTTTCCTGCAGAGCTTCTGAAAGTGTTGTTTTTAAATAAAGAGAAATATTACCGCCATGCTGCCAATTTTTAGTCAATTGCGTAAGATTATCTGTCGTAACCCAAAAAAGAGCTGGCAATACTAAGGTGATAGCGATGACCATAACTGTCATAATCGTAGCTATTGGTTTCTGACCAAGGGAACGAAGGCTAATAAAAGCCGCTTGCACATGAAAAGCAAACCAAGCCCTTAAATTACCTAACATAATCGCCCACCCTTTAACATAACCATACGATACTTCATCCCAGCAATAAGCGCCAAGTCGTGAGTTGCAATTAATACCGCAACACCCGCCTGATTAAATTGAGTGAAAAGTTTCATTATTTCAGATGACAATGAAGGATCAAGATTACCTGTAGGCTCGTCAGCCAATAATAAATCTGGTTTATGGACTATAGCCCTGGCGATGCCAACGCGCTGCTGCTCACCACCAGAAAGATTAGCAGGCCTCATTTTTTCCTTATGGAGCAAACCTACCATATCAAGGGCTGCTGGCACCCGCTTTGCTATCATTTGCGGTGAGAGACCTAATACTTGCAATGGCAGTGCAACATTATCAAAAATGCTTCTATCGTTTAACAAACATGGCGACTGAAACGTGATCCCAAGACTCATCCTAAATTTAGAAATATCTCGTTTTTTTAATTGATTTAAACTAGTACCATTAACCGATATTAACCCTGAGGATGGATTCTCCAATTTAGCTATAAGCTTTAATAAAGTAGTTTTACCAGAACCTGAGTGTCCGGTTAAAAAGACCATCTCGCCTTTTTCTAAAGAAAAATCTACCTGCCTTAATGCTTCAAAGCCTCCGGAGTAACGCTTAGATACTTGATTAAATGTTATCATCATTGAAAATCGCATCAACAAAAAGCGCCGCATCAAAGGGACGCAAATCATCAATTCCCTCTCCAAAACCCACATAACGAAATGGTATCTCTAATTCATTAGCTATGGCAAATAATATTCCGCCTTTAGCACTACCATCAAGTTTTGTCATTGTAATCCCTGTTAAGCCAACGGCTTGATGAAATTGACGAGCCTGGTTCAATGCATTTTGCCCAATACTTGCATCTAAAACGAGCATAGTTTCATGTGGGGCATTAGCATCGATCTTTTGTATAACTCGCTTAACCTTTTTCAACTCTTCCATCAAATTAGATTGAGTATGTAACCGCCCTGCTGTATCAGCAATTAAGACATCTATCCCACGTGCAGAAGCCGCTTTTATTGCATCAAAAATGACTGAAGCGCTATCCGCACCTGTTTGTTGGGCAATAACTGGAATTTGATTACGCTGCCCCCAAACCTGCAACTGCTCAACTGCCGCGGCACGAAATGTATCACCCGCAGCAAGCATTACTTTTTTACCCATTTTTTGATATTGTTTTGCAAGCTTACCTATTGTCGTCGTTTTCCCAGCCCCATTAACACCAACCATAAGAATAATAAATGGCGTTTTATCCGTAAATGTTTCAGTTATAGGAATGGTATTTATGGTCAACATCTCTTTTAAACGATCTTTTAGTGCTGTAAATACAGTATCACCATCAGATAATTTTTTTCTCGCCAAACCTTCACTTAAATCATTTAATATTGCTTTAGAAGTATCAATACCTAAATCAGCACTAATTAACAAAGTTTCTAATTCTTCTAGCAACTCAGCATCAATTTCTTTTTTGCCAAGCAATAATCTAGCAATACCATCTCCAAATTGATGGCGTGTTTTAGTAAGTCCGCGTTTAAAGCGTGTTAGAAAACCATCCTTTGAAGATACATTAGCTTTATCTTCAATAGGCGGCACTAACTCAACGTCAACTAAATCTTTCTCATTAATTTTAACTTCTTCCTGGGACTTCCCCCAAGTACGCTTAAACCAATTACTCATTTCACCAACCCTAAGGTATACAAAACTTCTAAAATATGAAATTCTATCATTTTTTTTATGTCCTCTCTATTTATGAGGATATTTATATTTAAGCAGAGGTTTAACTATGCGCGCAATAATAATGACATTATTAATTATCTTTTCCTATCAATCATTTGGTAATGTTCAACAATTTAAATTAGATAATGGCCTAAAAATACTTGTAGAGGAAGATCATCGTGCACCTGTCGCTATTTCAATTATTTGGTATAACATAGGCTCAGCTGATGAGCCAGGTGGTATAACCGGCATTTCACATGCACTTGAGCATTTAATGTTTAAAGGTACGAAAAAATACCCATTAGGAGTTTTCTCCAAAACCTTCGCTAATTTAGGTGGTCAAATTAACGCCTTTACTACGAATGACTATACCGCCTATTATGAAAAAATTGCTGCAACAAACCTTGATACTAGCTTTAAGCTTGAAGCTGATCGCATGCAAAATTTAATTATTGATAAAAATGAATTTGCTAAAGAAATAAAGGTAATAGAAGAAGAGCGCCGTTTAAGAACCAACGATAACCCACAGGCTCTAACTTTTGAACGATTTTTAGCAACAGCACATCTTTCAGCGCCTTATCATCACCCAGTTATCGGATGGATGAGTGACATAAAGCAATTAACCGTCGAAGATGCACGAAGATGGCATAAAAAATACTACGCCCCTAACAATGCAACATTAGTAGTTGTAGGTGATGTGACCGCATCTAAAGTATACCAACTTGCAGAAAAATATTTTGGCAAAATTCCTAAACAACAAATAGAAGAGCGTAAATCACAAATAGAGCCGCCGTTATTAGGCAAAAAATCGGTTGAAATTCATGCCCCCGCAGAAGTCCCATTACTAATGCTTGGATTTAATTGCCCAACTTTAAAAACCAGAACCGCAAAAAATATTCTAGATCCATATGCTTTAGAGTTAATTGCCGGTATTTTAGCAGCCGGAGACAGCGGACGCGTCAACATTCAATTAGTCCATGGCAAAAAAGTTGCGAGTAGCATTGATGTTTATTATAACTTATATGCACGCTTTCAAACTGAATTTGTTATTTATGGCGCCCCTAGTCAATCTCATAAACCAGAAGAATTAAAAGAAGGCATTCTTGCACAAATTAAAAAATTACAAAAAGAATTAGTTAGTGACACTGAATTAAAACGCGTGAAAACTCAAATAATAGCACAAAAAACTTTTGAAAAAGATTCAGTTTTTGGCAAAGCTTTAGAGATAGGTTTACTAGAAACTGTGGGCCTTGGTTGGCAAATAAGAGATATCTATGTTGAAAAAATTAATGACATTAGTGCTCAAGAAATTCAACACGTAGCTAAACTTTATTTTAACGAAAATAATATGACTGAAGCGCTATTAATACCGCTTAGTAATAAGGAATAAATATGAAAAAATTAGATTTAATAATAATTACATTAATATTATTTTTTTCATCAGCATTAGCAGCTACTCCATTTAAAACCACCAATTGGCATACAAAAACAGGTGCTTTAGTTATTTTTTATCAAGCTTTAGAAGTACCAATTCTTGATATAACTATAGCCTTTGCCGCAGGCTCCGCATATGATGGCCAAGAATTTGGTTTAAGCACATTAACACTTAAACTATTAAATCAAGGAAATAATGGCAAAGACTCTACAACTATAGCCGAAAATCTTGCTGATACTGGCGCACAATATGAAGCTATAAACAACCAAGACATGGCAGTCTTAAATCTTAAAACCTTAACAGATCTTAAGCCGCTTAATGAATCTATTGAAATTTATAAAAACATCATTGCTCACCCAGATTTCCCACAAGACGCGTTCAACCAAGAAAAAAACCAGCAATTAATGACAATTGAGCAAACGCTAGAATCCCCTGATACAATTGCTAATCAAGCATTTTTTCAAATGCTTTACAAAAATCATCCTTACGCCCATCCAGTTATTGGTAATCATGATAGTGTCAATAATTTAACCGCTGACAAAGTCAAAAGTTTTTATCAAAAATACTTTGTAAGTAAAAATGCAATTATTATACTAGTTGGTGCTATTAATGAATCAACTGCAAGAGACATATCTGAGATCATTACCAAAGATCTACCAGAAGGGAGAGAGGCTGAAAAAATACCAATGGCTACTGAACTATCAGAAGAAATAGATACTGAAGTACCATTTAAAGCCTCACAGACAGTTTTATACTTAGGACAATTAGGCATAACTCATCATGATCCTAATTATTTCCCCTTACTAGTTGGAAATTATATTCTCGGTGGTGGTGCTTCTTTAGACTCTCAATTAGCTAGAGAATTACGCGAAAAAAGGGGCCTAACTTATGGAATATCCAGCCAAATTGCACCAATGAAAGCTAAAGGACCATTTATAATTAATTTTTCCACCAAAAGAACCAATACTAAAAAAGCGATTGAAGTGGTACGCAATACTTTAACCGACTTTATCAATAAAGGACCCAATGAAGAGGAACTAATTGCCGCCAAAAAATATTTAACGGGCAGTTTCCCTTTATCATTATCTAGTAATAGAAATATTGCTAATCTATTATTAAAAATAGCTTTTTATCAATTGCCAGATGATTTCCTTGCAACTTATATTGAAAAAATTAATGCAGTAACTCTTAAGGAAATAAAATCAGCATTAGAGCAATTAATTAAGCCAAATAAATTATTACAAGTTAGTGTTGGCAGAAATGAGAAGCG
>CAMDMN010000129.1 GCA_945901965.1 Legionella genomosp. 1
TTTAATTCCAACTTCTTTACAAAGCTCACGTTTATTATTGACATAAATTTTTGATGCTTCATTATTTCCAACAAGAATTACTGCAAGTCCTGGTGGTCTTAAACCTTTAAGACTTCTATTTGCTATGGCGTCTTTAAGAGTTATTTTTAACTTAGATGCAACTAGTTTTCCATCGAGTATTGATGCGGTCATTAAAATAAATCTTAAGAAATTTAATTAAAGAGATTATGTGATAAAGATCTTAATAATGCAATGAAGAGATATTTTTTATAACTTGTAAATTCCAATTTATTAAAGTTTAAGTTAATATCATTTATAAAATTTTGACAAAGGAAATGTCAATGTCCAACTCTCATGCAAGTTCTCTAATCGGCGTAGATATTAGTTCGTCTTCAGTGAAAATCTTAGAAATTTCTAAGGTTGGCTATCAATATTGTGTTGAAAATTATGCGAAAGATAAATTGCAAGAATCAGTCTTTGATGGGATTGCTATTAAAGATATTGATGCATTAGCAAAATCTATTAAATCACTTCTTACTAAAGCAAATATTAAATCTAAAAAAGTAGCATGCGCAGTTCCTGAAGTATTGGCTATTAGTAAAGTTATTCAAATTAATAATCAATTAACTAATAAGGAAATTGAAGAATATATTTTTAGCGAAGCTGATAAATATATTCCTTACCCAATTGATGAAATTAATATCGATTTTAATATTTTAGGTAAATCTACTAAAAATTCAAATACGCAAGATGTTTTGCTTGTCGCCACCAGAAAAGAAAATATTAATTGTCGGATAGATTTAATGGCGCGTGCAGGTCTTGTATTAAAAATAGTTGATGTAGAGCCTTATGCTATTGAACGAGCAGCGCAATTGTTAATACCAGATTTAATCGGTTATGGTGAGAATAAAATTATAGCGATAATTGATATTGGGAATAATTATACTAATTTATTTATCTTAAATAACATGAAAAATATTTATTCTCGTCAAGAAGAGTTCGGCCTTAAAAATTTAATTGATGCCATTGTGCAAAAATATAAAATGAAACCAGAAGAAGCGATTTTTGCTTTAGAGCAAGGAGGCCTTCCTGAAGATTATACAGTAGAAATTTTGCGGCCTTTTAAAGAGCAAGTTTTAATGCATGTTAAACGTTCTTTGCAATTCTTTTTTTCAACATTTAATCATCAAGTTGTAGATCAGATTGTATTGGCCGGTAACAGCGCCAAAATACGAGATCTAGCTTTAGATTTGCATGAATTTATTAATATACCAACTCTAATTGCCAATCCTTTTGCTCATATGCGTATCAATAATAAGATTAATCGTTTTGTGCTTACAAATGATGCCCCAACATTAATGATAGCTTGTGGTTTGGCACTTAAGGCTTGTAAATGACAGAAATAAATTTACTTCCCTGGCGTGAAAAAAAGAAAGAGCAGGAAAAAAAGAAATTTATTATCTATTTAGCCTTAGGGATAATAATCGCTGTAATTTTCATTTTAATACTAAATTTTCATATGTTAAGACAAATTAATTTTGAAACTAATCTTAATCACCAATTACAGGCTGAAATTGATGTTATATCTAAAAAAATTAAAGAAGTTAATGAGCATAAAGCAATACGACAGCTATTAATTTCTAGAATGGAAATTATTTATAATTTATTAACATCACGCACAAACACGGTTCATTTATTTGATGAACTCATTAAAATCCTGCCAGATGGAATCTATTTGCAAGAAATCGAACGGGTTGGGGATAAAGTTATAATACTTGGTTTTGCTGATTCTAATTCTAATATTTCATTATTAATGCGAAATATAGATAAATCTGCCTGGCTTTCAAGCCCTAAATTAATCGAAATTAAGAAAATAGATGATAAAAAATCATCTGCAAGAAATTTATCTAATCATGAGGGAAATAATTTTAAACTAAGTTTTATGTTAAGTAACATCTCTGTTTTGAGCGTGTAATTTATTAAAAAATCGAGGTGTAGTGATACAGATGGTCTTTGATTTCACGAATGAAAACCTTGATTACGCTGCGCTACATCAAGGCTACATGCGCCATCTAGTACCTGTAGCCTTGATGTAGCGCAGCGTAATCAAGGTTTATTTAAACGCAAGATCAATTGCTCTTTTATGAAAAGCGTAATTTCTCAGGCTTATTGAGAAGTTAAAAACCTATCAGGTGTTAATTATGCATAATTTAAATTTAAGTGAATTGACCATAGATAACATGGGTCAGTGGCCAAAACCTGTAAAAATTGGGGTGGTAGTATTTTTATCAATAATAATTATTATCTTAGGTTATTTATTGATATTAAAAGCCCAATTCACAAAATATGAAAATTTAAAAGTGAGTAAGATTAATTTACTCGCTCAATTTAAATTAAAACATAAGCAATCAGTTAACCTAGAATCCTATCGAAGCCAAATTAAGATTATGAAAGAGCGCTTCAATCAAACTTTAAGTCAGTTGCCAACTGAAAATGAAATGCCAGGGTTATTAGAGGAAATATCAAAAACTGGGATTACATCTGGGTTGAAATTTGAACAGTTCGTGCCATTATCTGAAATTAAGCATGATTTTTATAGTGAATTACCAATAAAAATGACGGTAATTGGTAATTATCATCAATTAGCAATTTTTTTAAGTCGAGTTACTTCTATGAACAGAATTATAACGTTACATGATTTTAAAATTGTTAATGCGTATTTAATAGAATCTAAAACTAATGGATATCAACAAAGTATGGAAATGACTGCTAAAATTTATAGGTCAAACCAAAATGATTGATAAAAATACCATAGTGGCAAATATACCTAGACTGTCTTTGCGAGCGTTATCGAAGCAATTTAGATTTTTAAAAAAGGATAAAATTGAAGTAATTATTTTATTATTGTCATTTATGCTAAATTCTTGTGACACAGCAAAAGATTCAAATCTTAAGACACAGCTTAAAAGAATTAAATCAATGCCTCTGGAACCTATTGCAGATTTACCTGAATTTAAGTCACCATTAAAATTTGATTACCCCGAGAATAAAAATCGGCGTAATCCATTTGTACCTAAAGCATTATCTTTTGCCCAAAATCCTAATAGTAAACACAGAAAAGAACCGTTAGAGCATTTTCCATTGGAAGCTTTAAAATTTGTTGGAGTCTTAAAAGAAGGACAAACAATTTGGGCGCTAATTAAACAACCTAATTATTTTATTACAAGGGTTCATATTGGAAATTATATCGGCCAAAATTATGGCACAATTATTGATATTAAATATAACCTAATTAAGTTAGAAGAATTGGTGAAAATATCTAATAAATGGGAAAAAAGAATAATTTATATTAAGTTATAGTTAAATTCCATCTAAACATGATTTCTGTTAATATGCCACAACCCAGCAGTATACACACTGGGATTTAGTCCAAACCTATTGCCTCGACTTAATTGTTTTTCTAAGTCCTGCAACCCTAATGGAAAAGGGAGATTATCTTGCGTAAATTATTTGTTTTATGCTTATTTGTGATCATGTATAGTAATTTACTATATGCGGGTTCTAATGGATTTATTACTGATGAAAATCTAAAACCTGCTCAATTGGCAAATAAAATTTTTGATGGTAAGCTTATTTCTTTGAATTTTCAGGATATTCAAGTACGATCAGTTTTACAATTGCTAGCAGATTTTACTGGAATAAATATTGTAGTATCTGATGCAGTTAAGGGAAATATTAGCTTACGTTTAAATGATGTGCCTTGGGATGAGGCTTTAGATATTATTTTAACAACTCAAAATTTGGCTAAACGTAAAATTGGTAAAGTTATTTTAGTTGATCTTGCTACATCGTTTATAGCGAGAGAAAATGCTATACTAAAAGCACAAATCGCATCTCAAGAATTTATTGCCCTTCATTCTGTGTTGTTACAGTTAAATTATGCAAAGGCTAATGATATTGCGATAATGTTAAAGGATAAGACAAATTCTTTATTATCAGCACGTGGCACTTTACTTGTTGATAAGAGAACAAATTCTATTTGGTTACAAGAAACTGATGATAAAATTAAAAAAATAAAATCTTTGGTTAAAAAACTGGATCTTCCTGCAAAACAAGTAGTTATTGAGGCGCGAATAGTTGATTTCACGAAAAATTGTGAAGAAGATCTTGGAATTAGATGGGGTATTACCAAAGCAAAACATTTATCTGGTACACTTGCTGGAGCTAATCAGTTAGCACAAGGTCAGACACCAGCCAATGTTACGCCTTTATCGGATAGGTTAAATGTTGATTTGGCAGCGATTCCTACTGTGGGTCAAGCTGCATCTATTGGCCTTGCTTTGGCAAAGCTTGGGGATGGAATTTTACTTGATCTTGAATTATCAGCTTTAGAAAGTGAAGGGCGAGCAGAGATAATTGCAAGCCCGCGGTTAATGACGCTTAATCAGCAACCGGCAACTATCTCACAAGGAGAAGATATACCATATCAGCAATCTACATCAAGTGGTGCTACAGCAGTTGCCTTTAAGCAGGCGGTTTTGAGCTTGAAAGTAACGCCACAAATTATGCCTGATGGTAAAATATTATTGGAACTAGATCTTCATCAAGATGTTAATTCAGGGCAAGAAGTTCAAGGAGTGCCAATAATTTTAACTAAGGCTATTACTACATCTGTATTGGTAAATAATGGTGAAACGATAGTATTAGGTGGGATTTATGCTGAGAGTAAATCTAATAGTGTAGCTAGAGTACCATTTTTAGGAGGGTTGCCTTATATCGGCCATTTATTTAGTATGGTTCAAGTAAAAAATAATAATGAAGAGTTGCTCATTTTCATTACTCCGAAGATAATAGCCGACATGTTAGAGGTTTTTTAGGAAATGAGTGGTCAATACGCCAGGTTAAGTTTTATCATCTTTAGGAATATTTACACTAAGATGGTAAATATAAGAAACAAAATTGTCTATTAATTTAGCAAATGAGGTAAGTGAGTAAAAATGAGCATAGTTAAAGTACGTAATATATTTCTAATAGGGCCTATGGGAGCAGGAAATAGCACAATTGGCCGTACTTTGGCAAAAGAGCTTCAGCTTGAATTTTATGATTCAGATGAGGTGATTGAGGAGAGGACTGGTGCCAATATTGCATGGATCTTTGATGTTGAAGGAGAAGAAGGATTTAGACGTCGAGAACAAAAAGTAATTGAAGAATTAACACAGAAATCTAATATTGTCTTAGCAACTGGCGGTGGAGTTGTTATGACGTCTGAGAATAGAAACGCATTAGCTGGGCGTGGCACAGTGATTTATCTTAAAACATCACTACAACAACAATTTGAGCGTACCAAGCGTGATACTAAAAGACCTTTATTGCAGACAAATGATTTAGAAGGAAAACTAGAATCATTGCGCGATGAAAGAGAGCCATTATATGAAGAAATGGCTGATGTAAGTTTTGAAACTGATAAATTAACAGTTAAAGCCGTAGCTAATAATATTATTAAATATATCTATGGCGAAGTATAAAATTTATCAGCAACTATCAATTAACAGTGGTTATAACTCATATCCAATTTATATTGGTGATAAATTGTTATCAGATCATGACTTACTAAGACGCCATGTCTTAGGTAAGCAAGTAATGATTGTAACTAACGATAGAATTGCACCTTTATATTTACAAAGCGTAAAACAAGCATTTGCTGACTTACAATGTGATGAGATAATTTTAGCTGACGGCGAGATTAATAAAAACCAGCAAAATTTGACGAATATATATAATGCACTAATTAAACGGTCACATCATCGTGATACAACTCTAATAGCTTTAGGTGGTGGTGTTATTGGTGATATTACCGGGTTTGCAGCGGCAACATATCAACGTGGAGTTTCATTTATACAATTGCCAACTACATTATTGGCGCAAGTTGATGCTTCTATTGGCGGGAAGACAGCTATTAATCATCCTGAAGGTAAAAATATGATTGGTAGTTTTCATCAGCCTAAAGCTGTAATTATGGATATAAGCACTTTTTCAACATTGCCAGAGCGTGAATTTCGTTCGGGGTTTGCTGAAGTAATTAAATATGGTTTATTAGTCGGTGGCGACTTATTGTCTAAGATTGATATTGAATTAGACAAAGATATAAATTCTAACTCTATAGATAGGCTCACTGTTCTTATCGCAGAGAGTTGTAAAACTAAAGCTTTATTTGTTGAAGATGATGAGCGTGAGACGGGTAATAGGGCTTTACTCAATCTCGGGCATACTTTTGCTCATGCGCTTGAAGCATATACGCACTATGAAAAATGGTTACATGGCGAAGCCGTAGCTATAGGTATATACTGTGCTGGTTTATTATCTTTTGTGTTAGGGAATTTAGATAAATCTAAGCTTATATTTATAGATTCCTTGCTTAAAAAGGCTAAATTACCATCTAGGATACCAAAAGATATTGATTTAGCTAGATTGCAAGAGCTAATGATGCATGATAAAAAAATAAAATCTAAAACATTACATTTTGTGTTGATGAAAAATTTTG
>CAMDMN010000130.1 GCA_945901965.1 Legionella genomosp. 1
ATAAACACTGCGTTGGCGGCTTGCCTGGTAATAGAACAACACCTATTATCGTAGCGATAGTTGCCGCAGCAGGACTTATAATCCCCAAAACCTCATCACGAGCAATTACATCCCCATCAGGCACCGCTGATACCGTTGAAACCATGACAACTGTTAATTTAACCGCCCAACAAATTAAACACGTAGTCGCTAAAGAAGGTGGATGTATGGCGTGGGGAGGAGCTTTAGGTTTAAGTCCCGCTGATGATATTATTATTAAAGTAGAGCGCTTATTAGATCTAGACCCTGAAGGGCAAATGATAGCCTCAGTACTTTCTAAAAAAGGTGCTATTGGTGCCACCCATGTAGTTATTGATATTCCAGTTGGACCTACGGCAAAAATACGAACTGAAAAAGCATTTATAGAACTTAAGAATTATTTTACAGTTATCGGAAAAGCCATTGGGATTAAAGTATATATAATAAAAACCGATGGCAACCAACCTGTAGGTATTGGAATTGGTCCAGCTTTAGAAGCAAAAGATATCTTAGCCGTTCTAAGAAATGATAAATTAGCCCCTAGTGATTTAAAGGATAGAGCTCTTTCAATAGCGGCCTTAATCCTTGAATTTGGCAAAAAAATTCCGCATGATCAAGCGTTATCCCTTGCAACAAGTATCTTAACCAACGGGTTGGCTTTAAAAAAATTCTTAAATATTTGTGAAGCCCAAGGCGGATTTAAAGAACCAAATACAGCTTCACTTACACGAGATGTAATCGCCACTAAATCAGGAATAGTTACAGAAATTGATAATAGAAACCTTGCCAAAATCGCAAAACTAGCCGGAGCCCCACATGATGCAACTGCCGGCATGGAGTTTTTTGCCCCAATTGGCATGCATGTTGAACCCGGACAAACTCTATTTAGAATTCATGCTGAATCCAAAGGGGCCTTAGAGTATTCACTTGCCTACGCATTATCTATGCCAAATATAATTTTGCTAAAATAGTCTATAATTAATACAAAAGGGCGGTTTTTGCTTTATTAATATAATCCAGTAAAGATAAGGATATTTGCATGACACCAGAAATAGAGAATTCCAGAGATGCAAATGGAAGTGCTCCTAATCCAATTCCAGAGACAGAAGAAGAGCCCCTATTATCTGAACGCATAAATAAACTTTTGCATTCAGCCACTCCACTTCCAGCTCAAAATTCATTATTAAAACTAACTAAAGAAATCCCTGGTCTTCGTTGGTTTTTAACTACTCTTTTTAGAACTAAGACCCTAGATAAAACTGAAGAGCTAATTGTTACTCCTATTGCTGAGGCAGCAGAGTTTATACAGCCTAATGATTCTTTTACAGCTATAGATCTACACGGATTAGGAGAGGGACTTCATGGAGTCAGCTTTGCTATGGAGTTAATCCAAGCAGCTTTCCTCATTCCTAGTCTGCATTATTCTGCTTTCATAAAAGACAAAGAACTACCATTTTACCTAACACCTCGCGGTAAACTTGCTTACTTATCTATAACCATTGCCATAGGAGCCACAGTTTTAGCAACTACATTTTTAGCCGCTCAAATTGCACCATATATAGCTTTATCTTTAGCTAGCGTTATCCTAGCCAATAATGTTTTATTATTGGGAAAAATGATTGGCGATGCTATAAAAGATAATAATAGACTTAATGAGTTAAAATCATTAATTGAAAAAGATAAACAAGATCTCGAAACAAATCTAAATAATATCATCGGGTTAGAGGAGCGGTTAAAAAAAGGGGACATATCTCCAGAAGAAAAAAATGAAATAAGAGCCGAGCTAGAAAAGTATAAATATACAACAGATCGATTAAATGGCTATTGTAATGAACGCGCAATTATTCAAAATAATAAAAAACACCGTGATCCGTGGCGTGTCGGAAGTAAAGTAGGTTCTACTTTATCAGCAACATTAATTCTTACAGGAATAATCGTAGCTTTATTCTTCCCTCCAGCAGGCGCAATAATTGCTGCTGTTGGTGCTGGCGTAGGGGTAGCGACCGCGGCTGTAATGTTAGCAAAATTCGGCATCCCAAAAGTAACATCAGCAATTAAAAGCTGGTTTACTAAAACACCGCCAAAACAAGGTAATGACCAGACTCATCAATCAACATTAACTTCTAAGGTTGCACAAGCTGAAAAACCAGAAAGTATAATGCCACCCGAACCTGAACCTATACCTGCACCTGAACCTATACCTGTACCTGTACCCGTACCTGCACCTGCACCTGTACCCATAGATAAATCTGTGACGGAAATTGATAGCCCATCTTCAATTATGCTTCAATTCCTACAAGCAAGGGAACAAGTGAAAAATAGAATAGCAAGCACTACAATTACTGAAGCAGATAACGAAGAAGAGGAAGCGGAAGCGGAAGAAGAAGAAAAATTTCCGCTCGCCCCGGTTACTAAAGAAGATAACAAAGAGGAAGAAAGAGAAGGTGAGGGTGAAGGTGAAGGTGAAAAAGGCCCGCAAAACCACTAATTAAATATGCGAGGTTAAAAACCACAACTGATAAATTCATGCTAAAATAAAAACCATTAAAATAACGTAACTCCAAAGGCACGTCATCCCGAGTGCAACGAGGGATCTCCATTTGCTAAAGATTGTGCAATATTCAGGAGATCCTTCGCGCAAAAACACGCGCTCAGGATGACGTGCTACTAAAAACTATAACATTACTCCAAAATAAAGAATTAGGCTTAACTATGACAAATAACAAAGATATTAATATAATTGCTAGCGAGTCAGCTTTAGGTAAAAAATCTCTTTATATTTCAAAATATGATTCTTCTTTATTATATGCAATATCACGTAAAGAAAAACGCGAAGAATTGGGGATAAACCATATTATTTTGCCTTTTTATGGCTTTGACTCCTGGAATCATTATGAGGTTTCATGGCTTAATAATAAAGGCAAGCCATGCGTTGCTATTGCTCATATAATATATGATTGTTCTTCTCCTAAAATTATAGAATCTAAATCATTTAAACTATATTTTAATTCATTTAATAATACAAAATTTGAATCGGCGACTGTTCTTGAAAATATAATAAAAAAAGATGTAGAACAATATATTAAAGCTCACGTTTTTATCAAAATAGAACCACTAACTAGCGATAAATTACCGCTAATGCAAAATACGTTTTCTGGTGAATCTATTGATTCTCTTGATATCGAATGCTCCACTTATGATCTAGAACCATCATTTTTGACTATATCTGATGAAATTATAACGGAAACTTTGTGTT
The DNA here is from genome assembly GCA_945901965.1 of Legionella genomosp. 1. Lineage (GTDB taxonomy): Bacteria > Pseudomonadota > Gammaproteobacteria > Legionellales > Legionellaceae > CAMDMN01. The sequence continues at coordinate 3,275 of CAMDMN010000130.1, forward strand.
CTGATTTATTAAAATCAAACTGCCTTATAACCTACCAACCAGACTGGGGAAGTATACAAATTAGTTATAGCGGTAATAAAATCAACCGCGAAGGCTTATTAAAATACCTCGTCTCATTTAGAAACCATAATGAATTTCATGAACAATGCATAGAGCGAATTTTTATGGATATATTACGACATTGTAAGCCTACAAAATTAACCGTTTACGGAAGGTACACAAGACGCGGTGGTTTAGATATTAACCCTTATCGCTCCACTGAAAAAACAAGTTTCGCCGATGAAAATATTCGTCTTTCTCGGCAATAATTAGTAGACGCCCGTCATCCCGAGTACAACGAGGGATCTCCGGAATTGGTACCGTGCTACATTCAGGAGATCCCTCGTTGTACTCGGGATGACGGGCACGTACCTCACAATGACTCTTCTACATTAATTCAACAATGATAAAGCCTCATCCAATGCCTCATCGGCAAACGTACCCGAAGCCATATAAAACCCAACCGTATCAGTTACACTCTCTTTACAATCAAAAAGTCCATTATTTTCATGAGAATAATTCATTTCCATAGGATTACAAATCAACGCCCGCAGAAGTCTATCTCCCGCTCCTGGCATTCCTGCATGAACCACCTTCCTATTATCTACCAACAAAATATCTCCCTTTTGCCAGACACATGATGAATAATATTTTCTCAATAAACCTGCCAATGCTTTAGTTTCTTCATCATTAAATAAACTTCCAACTTTAGTCTTATTAAATGTAGCTAAATTATTAAGTTCACGAGCCGCAATAAAAGAATTAACTTTAGATTTTAAAATAGCAATTGAATCTTTTGGCGAATAAAAAAATGATGCAAACATCATATAAATATATTCTAAAATTTTAAGAGTAAACTTAGGCAAGCGCCAAACAAAGCGATGCCAAAACCATGTCTTACCTTTATAATCATTCATAAAGGCCTTCTGTAATTCTTTATTAAGATTTTTTAATTCAAATAAATTAATCTGTAAGGCACGCTTTTTAGTAACGGGGTGCTCAAAAACGTTTGGTTTGTATAATAAAATGAACTTATCTTTACCCTCTCCAACAATTGGAAGTTGAAACCTCTTACAAATCTTTTCTATTAATTCTTCTGAAATTTTATAGCGCTTAACTACATCTGAAATGAGCCACTTACATACAAAGAAATTAGATTTTTCTAGTTTTTTCTTTAAATCATCGCTTAAATGCTGATATACCTTTTCCATATTAATTATACCAGTTTCGCCCCCAATTAAAGATGGTTTAAGGCAGCAAAAACTAATATAAGCCGGAACATCAGACGTATAATAATTTTCACTATGAAAACCACCTAAATATAAAGTTCCACCTGTTTTATAAACCGCATTAGTGTGTAAAACAAATTTAGACTTATCCGTATGAATACGCCCTTCTTCTGCCATAAAAGCTTCACTAATTCCACGGAGTCCTTTAATAGATAATATTGTCTTTTCAAAATCCTCATCAGATGAAACTCCAAAACCTCGAAAAAGTACCGCACCATATTTAGCTACAGACTCAAGAATTTTCTTCGAATTAATAGAAATAAATTTATTTAGAGAATCAAGATTAGCCGCTCCACTAGCCTCAAACACTAATGGCATCTCATGCTCGTCTGATAAAACCAAACGCTCATCATCACGAAGAAATCTAGATAGTATGCCTTCGTATTTATTATCCATTAAATAAGCTCCTTGTAATTGTTATTTAATATTATTATTCTTCTACTATAAATTTTTTCTCATTAAAAATCACTAGGTTATTTAAAAACCATTATGAAAACCTTAAGCTCAATTATTGGCAACTCACAAAAACTAGATGGTGGAGCTATGTTTGGCCATGTTCCAAAGGCTTTATGGAGTAAATGGTTAACGCCTGATGAAAAAAACAGAGTAACTCTTGCCACACGCGCACTGCTCATTCAAGAAAATGATAAAAATATATTACTTGAAACAGGTATTGGCGCATTTTTCGAGCATTCCTTAAGTGAGCGTTACGGCGTTGAAGAAAAAAACCATGTATTGCTTGATTCATTAAAAAAACTAAATCTATCTGATAGCGACATTGATATAGTTATCCTTTCACACCTTCATTTTGATCATGCAGGCGGGCTTCTTTCAGCCTGGGAAGAGGATAAGGAACCCACCCTATTATTTCCAAACGCTAAATTTTTAGTATCTAAAGATGCCTGGGATAGAGCATGCAACCCGCATGAGCGTGATAAAGCCTCTTTTGTTAATAAAATTAATGAAAGCTTAAAAGCATCAGGTAGACTTGTAATTATTGATAATAAGCATTCTAAAATATTAAGCGATGATTATAGTTTTTTAATCACCAACGGCCATACTCCTGGCTTAATGCATACTGTAATTAAAGCCAATGATGGCCCTATTATTTTCGCCTCAGATTTAATTCCAGGATCTCATTGGGTACATTTACCAGTGGGCATGGGATATGACCGGTTGGCTGAAACATTACTTGACGAGAAAAAAGATATGCTTGAGTGGGCGCTAGCAAATAATGCTCGCTTATTTTTCACTCATGATAAAGACATTGCAATGGCTTATGTAGCAAAAGATAAATCAGGTAAATTTATTATAACTAAAGAAATTCATGATTTTACAAAATTACTGGAAAAAACAACATCATAGATTGGAGCCCGGTTGCGAGCAACCAGGCTACGTTAATGATGACATTTCAATAACTTATTAGCTCATCTTAACTAGATGATGAAAATCATATACGTGTGATAACAAATACAGACCAAATACGAAAAAGAAAACACCGGCCACTCTCATTCGCATGGGGTGTTTTATAAATTTTCTCCCCATATTCTTAGCTGACTCTGAGCAAAACAAACGTAATACTCCACCAACAAATAAAATCCAACCAAACAACGTAATAGCAACTGGCCAAGCATAAGTCCAAAGATTATGACTTACAACTATAAGTAACCCAATAAGAAGAGTTATAAAAGCCAATAAAAAAAACATCCCACGACTTGCCAAAATATCTTCCATTACAGATTTAACATGCTCATGTTTAACAAAAAGAAATAGACCAAATATAACCAAATACCAACCAATTATTGTCGCTAAAAAAATTGTATCCATTGCTATATCCTCCATGAAAGTTCAACTTTTTTAGTGTATTACAATTATAAAATCATTAATA
>CAMDMN010000131.1 GCA_945901965.1 Legionella genomosp. 1
TGCCAGATAAGGCTGATCGAAGGGCGCAAAAGCCAGAGTAAATAAAATACCCGCAAATAATGCCAGCAGGTTCGAATATGTTTTTGATGAAATTAGCATGGATTGAAGCTACCAGGTTTGAGATACCTACCTAGAAACAAATAAGATGACTTTGTATTGATTGATTTTCATAACTTGAGTGTTATTCAATATTTTGTATTTGTATCTATAATTGATTTGTAGTGGTTTGATTACAAACATATTTATAATTTATATATTAATAGTGGTACACGTATTGGTACACTCTTTTTATGAGCTTACATGATACACAATGGAACGAATTGAGCAAATAGTAGATATTAAACCCCAAAACTTCTTTTAATAGTAAATGACATTTCCTGATTAATGAACAGAGAGCAATGGTACATCACCGCAACACTTGCAAATATTCTAGACACAAAAAGGCCAGTAACAAACCAGCCTATCAAAATAATACAACACGTTGCAGGTCTTACATGACGGGTAATCAGATGAATACGGATTGTAATTAAATGAAGCCCTGTTCCAACCTTATACCCATCTTTTCATGTTATTTCCTGTTATGTTAACGAATACCACAGACTAAACATTGACCTTTTTTATGCTATTTCATTCTATTATAGAATGATTATACGGGCAATAAGTGTACGTACCCTCTATGTAACCTTGGGGTGTTTTGAATGTAAAGTTTAGTCAATGAATGTAAAGTTAACTACTGAATTTAATTCACTCTTTATAAGTATCCATAATGCTTTTAGTGGTGTTAAAACTTTTAACTGAGTTTGATTCGTCTGCAGTTGTTACAAGAACATCAATTAACGCAATTAGTGGGCTAAATAATATGCAAGCTATGAAATATAAAAATACGCTGCGTCCCCTAACATTTGCTGCTCTAAGACTAACTCCAATCAAACACACATAAAACCAAACAATGCCAACAGTCAAAAAATCCATTATAAATACCCTCGTTAGTTAGTAGTCTTTATGATTCTACTACTAATTAATCTTTTAAAACTTAAATCGCTCCATTATGTCTTTTTGCTGTTTAAACTCTTTAAGGATATTTCTAAATGAAGACTTAAAACCACCCTTAAAAGCATTCATACTTGATGCCTTTTTACCCTCTGGTGTGGTGGCTCCCTTTGCTAATAACCACGGCTTCCAGCTCTGAATAAGCTCCGATTGCCGTTTTCGTTCTGCATCTGTCCAATGTCGCATTGGGTATCTCCGTTAATAGTTCGTTTGGCGTTTTTTGGTTTTCCGCTTGCGTGGCATTAACACCGTTATTAATCTGTTGATTACCATTGTTAATATTGGCTTGCTTTGCAAATATAACAGGCGGGTTTTTAATAGCTGATAACGTCTCAATGGTCTGCCTGCATTGGTTCTGCGCCTTAAATGCAAGGCGTAAAAACGCTTCAAATTGAGGCAATACTGTCTTATGGCGTGCTTGTGATGCTAAGTTATTAAATAGCGTATCTAGCGTATGTACTTGGCTTAAAAGTACTTCTTCAGCTCTTTTCATACTCCCATTAGCTAAATCCTTGTTCTGTTCTTTCAATACGCTGTTTAACGCTGAATAATCCAGTGATGTTTCCCACGAACTTATCGTGGTGGCTGCTAAAAATGAAGGGGTTGTGCAAACATTAGCACGTAATTTTTTCGCTTCATCTTTAGTAAGTTTGGGCTTCTTTACTTTATTTTGAATAGTCATGGCTTAATACCTCGTTTGGTTATGGATTTGTGTAAGGGTGTGAAGTAAAAAGCATTGAATTAATTACACTCAATTTCACTAAGTTCCACCAACTTAACAACATATCTATAACTATTTTCCTCTGCCACTATCCAAATAAAACCCTCTTCTGGTGGTTGTTGCTTGTGCCGTCTTTCGCATTGAGCCACGGCTGCAAAATAATTACTGAATATAGAATTATTACCCTTATTTTTTTTCGCAGCTTTCCTAGCGTGTGACTTCATTAAGCGCAACTCTTGGCGATTGGCGCCTGTTATTCCCATTTGATGTCCCATTAACCTTGCCTGTCTGGGGTCTACATATAATGAATTGTGATGACTTGATACTTTTCCCATTTTTGCATTTCCTTTTAAAAGATTTTAACCAGTGGATGTTATTGGATTGTTATTGGTGCCAATAACATCTGTATCCATTGATAGGTATGGGCTGTAGCATTTTGTTATCAATGCTATTGTTTTTTTGTAAATATATATGTATGTGAAAATTTACTATTCAAAATAGAGATAAAATAAAAAAATAATGAATAACAATAATAACAACTACTCTTCAGCCTATATTTCATATAGCTTCAACGTGTTATTGCAACCAATAACAAATCAATAACAGCAATAACATTTATTGAGCTGGAGTATAGTGAATTACATCCTCACGTACGATAATGGCCAATAATCTCTGTTTAACCATCTCGGCTAGTGTTTTCCTGATTAAGCTTGATTTACAACCTGAAAAGTCTTTGAACGGAATTTTTTGAAATTTTAACTGAATAATATTTCGCTCTGTTCTTGGTCTTGGGTTGTTCTCAAATAACGACAATATGGCTGTAAATTCAGCCTTTATACCCATTATTCCTTTTTCCTTGCATAGTTTAAGATTTGCCTCTAACAATTCGTTAGCGATAGCTATGGCAGCAATAATATGCTTTTCTGGTATCTTTGATTGCGTGTCATAATCGAGCAAATGCAGATTAGCTGCTATTTTCATAATCTGCATATTGATCTTTGAAGCCGCTCCCCTTAGTGATATATGAGAGAATCTGCCGCCATCTATCAAATCAGGTTCTAGCTTGTTTCTGTATTCATTGATTAGTTCAAAACCAGCTTCATCAATAGTTAGGTTATATAACTGGTCTAAGTTTTTAGGCTCAGTAATAATGCTTTCAAATAATTTACATGCACTTTCATAATTAACTTCAACGAAAGAAGCAATAATTATTTGTTTCTTTTTATGATTACGTTTACCTAATGAGTGTGGTTCTGTAAGCATTAAAAAACGCTCGGATAACCCAGTGCCATTGGATGCTTTTAATACAGTTTCAATACTCCCAGATTGAGCAAAACAAACGATAGAGCCAACTACATTACCGTTATATCCTTTTCTAGTAACTCGAATACTATTAACATATCCACCGTCAAAGCCGTTTAACATAACGTCATTATTATTAGCTTTTTTGTCATTACCATATGAATTACCAAGTAACGAATTAAATAACCCTTGTTCGCTGGATATGGCACTGAAATAGCCCCAAGTATCTAGTAAGGTCTTCTCTAACCCCTCAGGTGTTGCGTTAGTGACAAATAAACCTTTACCTAATTGCTCCTGTTTTTTCTTTAATTCATCTAACTTCAATGTTAATTCTTCTTTTGATAAATTGTCCGCCTCTTCCTGATCAGGTTTATAGGCGACAAGTACATCCATTTCTTTTTTAACCACTCTCAACAAACTTTTTTGCATGTTATAAAACGGCTTTTGGAATATTGTTAAGCATCTTGATTTACTAGTCCCGCTGGGCTGCTCTATAACTGCATAAATGCCAATTGGCAAAGCGTCACCATTAGAATATTGAACAACATATTTACGACTAGCCATTGCGCTATAGGTTGCTAATCCAGCTAAAAAAACAGTATTAACAGGTAAATCAGTTTCAACGGCCACCTTTATACTCAGCGCTTTTAAAACGTGCTTATCATCAACATATTTTAATAAATCAACAAGGCAGTATTTGTTTTCAGTATCTAAGATTTCATTATGAGTTTTGTTTTCAAAGAAGCTATCTCTTTTATCTCCTATGCTCATCGCCCAACCTCCATAGCAATGTCATTAATGAGATTTTCAGCACGTGTAACTATTAATAAATCTTCTGGTGATAAATCCTCAAAGTTCAATAACTGTCTAATGGCTAGACTCAATATGATGGATTCATAAACCACTCTATCGAATAGCTCATATTTATTGAATCTAGGTGGCTTTACTCCTTTTTGATACTTCATATTGACAGGCATTAGGTCGCTTAACTCAAGGCCTACAGATTCAACAATATCAGTTACAGGGCAACCTGCAAAACAGTGAATCAATATCTTTCCGTCATCAGTTTGTTTGATTGCTAAGGAGGGTGATTTATCAGGATGTGCCGAGCAACTCGCTAACCATTTACCTTGTCCGGTTGATTTAACTTTATCCAATTTCGAAAGCAATATGTCGATACTCATAAAACCCCCACAAACAACCTAATCCACGCTGCGAATTTAATCAGCGTAACTCGTATGAGAGTGGTAAAATGATTTTGTAAATCGTTTGATCTGCTGCCGGTGCGATCAACACCGGTGGTCTTCATGCTGCACCGCCTCTAAATGCTTCAAGCTCAATAACCAACAGCTTAATTTCATCATCAGACTTGCCAGCAATACGTGCTTGATTAATTGCCTGTATCTCATTTGCAGGCCATGCAACACGATCTCCACCAATGCTTACTGGCCTAGTAAATAAACCTTTCTGTATGTCACGGTAAATAGTTGATTTTGACTTGCCTATTGCCTGTTCGACAGTAGGTCTTCGATATAAGGGATTGATAGAGGGTAAAACTGTATTTATCATAGCCATTTGTATTCCTCGGTAAGGTATACGCCTAAATAGGATTATCTAGGCTTCTGGCTAAAAAATTATAAGCATATTTTTCAATCTAAATAGCTGTAATGATTACAGGTATTAGTGCTTTAATGGGTGCAGCTATTAGCTTAAAGGCATGTCTTTGCTGGGTTTTATGGATATAGGTATTATTTACTAATAGTTTCCTTTAGCCGCCCATTCCGGCCTAATTATAGTTGCTCCTGCCTCAGCGCATCTTTTAGAAAAGCCTTTCTCAATAAGCCAAGTAATAACTATTTCGTTCTTTGTGTGCGTGTCTTTTTCATTCGGGTCTGCATTGCCCCAGAACTTTTCACTTGCTTGATTGAGTATTTGCAACTGACCTGATTGATAAGGGATATTACACAAAGGCTCTATATCAACTTTGATATTTATATTGCCCTGATCTTTTACTAAAACCAATGTTATTTCTTTACTAGTATCAATTCGAAAATAACACTCATCTGGATTACCCAACCCATTTTGTAAGAAATTACTATCTGGATGATTTAAGCTCGGCAATAATTGGTTAACCCTATCAAGGCTTCCTGTATGTTTAAATGCCATCTCATCAATCTTAGATAGACAAAAAACACCAGTATGCTTCCTATCTTGTGTTAGTTGAAAAACATCTGGTGGATTATCAAAAGTTGGTTTTCCACAAAAAATAATTTCCTCCCAATAGCCATAACCATTAAAAAATACTTCTACCAAAAAAACACTCCATTAAAGTATTATTCATTACAAAATAAATTACCAGAAGTAAGATAATGACTCCTACTTATCAGCCGCTAAGCCTATCCGGTTGAAATTGATTATACTGTTTTTCTTATTGGCATTACGTTCCATTCCTCACCCTTTTCGCAAATCTCAATATAATTAGCCAACTTTTGTAATGCAATTTTGCGCTCTTCAAAATAATCATATCTATTATAGATACCCTCAATACCTTTTATTTTATGGTTAAGACATCTTTCAGCAATATGTGAATCAACTCCCAACTTTGCTAAATGTGTTCTTGCTGTCCGCCTAAAGTCATGAATAGTAAAAGACTCAACACCATCCATATTAGTCTTGACCTTGGATAAAGCTACATTTAACGTGTTCTCATGAATATGGGGTAAACGTCTGTCCTGATACTGTCTTGCCGGCAATAGGTAATCACTGCCATCAGATAATCGGATTAAATTACGCAATATCTCTATTGCCTGATTTGGTAGCGGTATAATTATCTCAGTGGATGTCTTGGTGTTGGTACTTGTTAATTTCCATATAGCAACATCCAAATCAAATGCAGATACTTTTGCAGTAACTAGTTCGCCTTTTCTAACACCCAACATCAATAATAAGTTGATAGTCATAGCATTAATTAAGGAAAACCCTTTAGTGGCACGCATAGCCTTGAATAATATTACTAACTCATCATGGGATAAAGCTCGGGTGCGAGCTTCTTCTTTTCCACCTGCATCAGATACATCAAAGGCTGAGGCGGGGTTGAACTCTACTAGATGCCTCTTGATCGCATAATCAAATATTCGTTTTGTCCATCGAAGCACGTCATTAGCGGTGGTAGGTGCTCCACGCTCAACAATGATTTCAAGCATCTTTGAAATATGCATTGGCCTTACTTCCCCAATAGGGATTTTGCCAATAGCAGGTTTGATATCTTTCTCTATTCTTGACCTTACGATGTTTGGGTGTTTCCAACGACCGAGTATATTTTTTGCAAAGTA
>CAMDMN010000132.1 GCA_945901965.1 Legionella genomosp. 1
CCATGCTGCCGTTCGACTTGCATGTGTTAGGCATGCCGCCAGCGTTCAATCTGAGCCAGGATCAAACTCTTCAGTTCAATTCTAGCTAGTCTCTTACAACTAACGTTTTTACTTCTTTACTTCTTATTTCTTATAGCACCCCTTCTTATCAGAGCGCCCACACAGTTTGTCTTCTAATTTTTAATGAACCGTCGCCACACAAGGCGTGCTGCGTATTCTACTCATCTGGGATTCTTTGTCAAACCTTTTTTGATTTTTATTTTCAAATTGTCGTTGGAATAATAGGAATAATATATGTATCTAGCTTTTCTAAATTAGATACATATAATGGTAAATCACTTTCAATATCTAGCCTACTGTCTCGTAAAAACTCATTCTCATAGTATTTGCTCCAGATTATAAATAAGTTACGAAAAGTCTTTAATTTATCAACAACACCTTTTTTATTGGCTTTATCCTGATGATTGCACACTTATGAATTCTAATTTTTTAGCTTTGCAATTAGGTTTGTTTTTTGTTACTCTTCACATGTCAATGATGGTGGCTCTATTGGTCCCCTCGCGACGATAGATTGTGAACCCCGTCAGGCCCGGAAGGGAGCAGCGGTAACGATTGATGCGGGCGCCGAGGTGTGGCTATTAGAGCTGCCGCCCAATATGTGTATGCCAATTAACATTAAGATATAACCTATGAGCTATATAGCACTAGCACGTAAATGGCGGCCACGAACATTCCTAGAACTTGTTGGCCAAGACCATATTAATAAAGCCCTTATAAATTCACTTAATCAAAAAAGACTTCATCACGCCTATTTATTTACAGGAACCCGTGGGGTTGGTAAAACATCTGTTGCTCGGCTGTTAGCTAAAGCACTAAATTGTGAACTAGGCATTAGCGCTGCTCCGTGCTTAGAATGCGATGCGTGTACATCTATTGAACAGGGAAGGTTTATTGATTTAATAGAAATCGATGGAGCATCAAAAACTAGAGTTGAAGATACTCGCGAAATTCTTGAGAACGTACAATACTCACCAACTAATGGTAGATTTAAAATCTATCTAATAGATGAAGTACATATGTTATCGCAACATAGTTTCAATGCGCTACTTAAAACACTTGAAGAACCGCCTGAACATGTGAAATTTATTTTAGCGACAACTGATCCGCAAAAATTACCCGTTACTGTTTTATCACGATGTCTACAGTTTAATCTTAAACATATAGAGTCTAATGTTATTGCCAAGCAATTGGAACTAATTCTTAATGATGAAAAATTAACTTATGACAAAGAAGCAATTAACATATTAGCTCATGCTGCTCGAGGAAGTATGCGTGATGCACTAAGCCTACTTGATCAAGCCATTGCAATCTCTGATAACTTTTTAGATATAACAAATGTTAAAAATATCCTTGGGTATACCAAACAAAACTATGCTTTAGATCTTATTCAAGCTTTATCTAAAAATGAGCCAAATAAACTTATCATTATATCTAAACAAATAGCTGCTGAGGGTGGTAATTTTCAATATGTTGCTGATGAAATGCTAAATTACTTTCATCAAATATCTGTCAATCAAATTATTACCATCGATAACACCCTTATTTACGAAGATCCTGAAGTAGATCTACTATCTAAGCAATTTAGACCCGAAGATGTACAACTATTTTATCAAATTGTACTCAAAGGTTCTAAGGATTTAGATCTAGCGCCTAGTATTGCTGTTGGTTTTGAAATGATGCTATTGCGCATGTATGCATTTAAACCAGATATACAACAGGAGCCAATTGAATTTAACGAAAAAAACACTATAGCTAAAAAGAATGAGGATCCAGAGGTCAACCCGCGTGAAGTCGACTTCATTCAAGAGGCAGCTGTAATTAAGGAAATAAATGTAATTCAAGAAATCGATGTAATTCAGAAAGCGGACATAACTCAGGAAATAGAACCAATTCAAGAGGTAGGCGTAATTAATGATTGGTCTGCTATATTGCCACAACTTAAGCTTAATGGCTTAGCATTAAATGCTGCGGAACATACTGAGCTAATTGATAAATCTGGTAATCTAATTAGCTTACGGGTATCTCCTCGCCATAATTCTGTGTTTACTAAATCAGTAATCACAAGAATTGAACAAGGATTATCTAATTATTATAAAGAAGAAATTAAATTAAAACTTATTAATGACGATAAAATAAAATTTACTCCGGCACAACAGAAGAGTGAAATACAGAAAAAAGCCAATGACGATGCGGTCTTGGCGCTACAAGGAGATCAATTTTTTCAACAGCTACAACAAGAATTTTCAGCAGAATTAGTTCGTGATTCTATTGTACCATTGAAAGATGATCTATAATTTTTAGATAAACCTAATTTAACTACTAAAGGGGCTATAATGGATATGAATCAAAATTTAAGTAACCTTATGAAAGAAGCGCAAAAAATGCAAGAACGTATGCAAGAAGCGCAACAACAATTAAGTGAATTAGTTGTTCATGGTGAATCTGGTGGTGGAATGGTTAAAATTGAAATGAATGGCCGCCATGACGTAGTAAAAGTTAAATTAAAGCCATCACTTTTAGAAGAAGAAGTTGAAATGCTAGAAGATCTTATTGCAGCTGCTGTAAATGATGCTGTACGTAAAGTGGAAGCTGCATCTAAAGAAAAAATTTCTAAACTTACTGCAGGATTAAACATCCCAACAGAATTTCTAAATAAAGATAAAGAATAGTAATTATGGATGCAATATCGCGCCTAGTAGATGCGTTACGCTGTTTGCCAGGGATAGGGCCAAAATCGGCGCAACGCATGGTGTTTCACTTGCTGCAACAAAAGCGCGATCGTGGATTAAATCTTGCGTCTTGCTTAGAAGATGCTATGCATAATATTCGTCATTGTAATCGGTGTAATAACCATACAGTTGGCGAATTATGCTCTCTTTGCCAAAATGCTGAGCGCGATGTTTTTACACTTTGTGTCGTTGAATCTCCAGCTGATTTAACTGCTATTGAACAGAGCAATGTTTATAATGGTAGTTATTATGTACTAATGGGTAAAATTTCCCCGTTAGATGGCATAGGTCCTGAAGATATTAATCTGCTTAAACTTAAACAATTAATCATTGATGAAAATATAACTGAAGTTATTTTAGCTCTAAGCCCGACAATAGAAGGGCAAACTACAAACCATTTTATAAAAGAACTTTTAAAATCTCTAAATATTAAAATTAGCCAACTAGCTCAAGGGATCCCCACAGGAGGAGAACTTGAATATCTAGATAGCTATACTATTGGCGGTGCATTTCGCAATCGTGCAGAATTAAGCGAAATAAAATGAACCGCTCTAATCCATGATAAAAAAATCCATTTATCTCCAATCTCTTATATATTTCTGCTTATATAATATAGTGTTTTTATGCATGCAATATGCCTTTGCATTTACTTATAGCGTAGATTTTATTAATACTATTCCCTTGCCTAGCACTGTGTATATAGCAATATCACTTACCATCCTCGCCCATTTTTTTCTTTATTTATTATTATCATTAATACAAACATCCCTAATATGGGGACTCATGCAGTGTAAGTTTAAAATAATTTCAGATGATCGCTGTCATATTATTATTTGGACCCTATCCATAATAGCCTTAATTACAGCTAACTGTTATTTTTTCCCTTTAAGTTTAATGAGTAAATTACTCATACCAGAAGTTCCTATTACAATTTTACAAATATTATTACTAATATCAGTACTTATTTTAAGTGTGCTTTTACTAAACACGTTATTTTTTATAGTTAAACAAAATCCCAAAGTCACTAGCAGCTTTATATTAATATTATTAAGCTTCATTTACCTAAACGATACAAAAAATGTACCTATTAATTCAGAGCCAAATATTATATTTATAGGAATTGATTCCCTAAGCCCACATAATTTAAGCAATCAGCATACGCCCACAATTAATCAATTTATGAATAGTGGCGTAGTTTTTAAAGAAACGATTAGCCCTCTTGCTCGCACCTATCCTTCTTGGACAAGCATTCTTACAGGCCTTTATCCATTTCATAATAATGCGCGTTATAATTTAATGCCAAAAGACTTAGTAAATAGCTCACAAAGCATTGCATTTTTACTAAAAAAATTAAATTATGAAACCATGTATGCAACTGATGATAGACGTTTTAATAACATTGGCGAGGAATTTGGTTTCAATAAAATTATTGGGCCAAAGATTGGCGCTAGTGATTTTATAATCGGGGCATTTAATGATTTTCCCTTAAGCAATCTTATTATTAATCTAAAAATCAGTCAGTTTTTATTTCCATATAATTACATAAATAGAGCAAGTTTCGTTAATTACTATCCTAAGTCTTTTGATAACGCCTTAAAAGATAATCTAATATTAAACCGCCACAAAAAAATATTTATGGCTATCCATTTTACTTTAGCCCATTGGCCTTATGCTTGGGCGTCATCATCGCCGGCAGATCTAGGTAATGAATATAGTATTACTGAGCGCCAAAAACTTTACCTATCATCATTAGAACGTGTGGATAAAGAGGTTAAAGATCTATTGCAAGTATTACAACAAAATGGCTATCTAGAAAATAGCTTAGTAGTACTCTTAAGTGATCATGGTGAAGCAATGTATAATAAAGGTTCGCGACAAACAAGTTTAGATAGGTATCAAAGCAAAAAACCTAGCATATTTGCCGATTATCTTAAAAGAAAAACTGGGACTAATCTGCAAAAAAGCTTTGGGCACGGCTCAGATTTACTAAGCTATGATCAATACCATTGTGTACTAGCATTTAAAATTTATAAACATAACAAATTAATATCTTCACCTAAAGTAATAAATGAGCGTGTGGCTTTAATTGATATATTCCCAACTTTAGAAGATTACCTAAAAATGCCAGCGAAGTCTAAAGTTGATGGTATATCATTACTTAATTATATTAATAATAAAGATCTAACCCCGCCTTCACGCACATTTATTATGGAAAGCGGCATTTTACCAAATCAGATTTTAGATCGCGATAAAGCAAAAGAAGTTGCGAAAAAATTATATGAAATTGATTCTAAAAATGGCCATGTACAAATAAAAAAATCTAAGCTTAAAGAACTTAACTCCCAAAAACTCTATGCTGTTATTGAGAATAATTGGCTAGTAGCATTATACCCAGATGATAATGGCTATATTCCTATTACTGTAAATACAAAAAATGGAAAATGGGATGACTCGTTAAATACCGATTTTGTGAAAAAATCACCAGCAATGAACATGTTAAGCTATATGCAAAAATTTTATAAAATAAATGGTTCTATATTGATTGCAGAATTTACTGGATACCGCGAACAAGTCGCAAATCAGCCTTGATGTACGTAGCGTAATCAAGGTTTTGACTCCTAAAAACAAAAGCCGCCCGTATTCACTAGGTATCTCGTTTAAATAAACCTTGATTACGCTACGCTGCATCAAGGCTACATGGGCTAGACTTATGGGTAATGACGCTCTGAAGCAACTGTCAACACACCATAGTTTAACCGCCCTAAATTTTCTTCTTTTTACTCACCTTAATCATCCGCACACTTTTAATTGTATTATCACTTACTTTTAATACTTCTATGTGATAATTCTCAATACGTAAACAACAATCGGCTGGTGGAATATATCCTAAAAACTCTATTATTAAGCCACTTAAGGTACGCGGTCCTATTGATGGTAAATTAAAATTTAATGATCTATTTAAATTTCTTAGAGTAATTGATGCATCAACAATTACCCCACCATCAGCTTCCGGTGTTATATCCTTAGATAACGCGGCAATATCTGTAGTAAATTCACCAACAATTTCTTCAAGAATATCTTCCATAGTAACTAAACCTTGTAAATCACCATATTCATCAACCACAAAACAACTGCGCCTTTTCATTTTCTGAAAATTTAATATTTGCAAATTTAGCGACGTTCCTTCAGGAATATAATATGGAATTTCAGCAATCTTCAAAAGACCATCCATATCAAGCCGACCTTCTAATGATAAATTTAATACGCTACGTAAATGAATCATCCCTATTAGATTGTCAATAGTATCGCGATAAAGCGGCAAACGGGTATGTTGTGCCATTTCCAACTGCTTTAATAACTCATGCCATGGTTGATCAAGATTGATACCAACAATATCTGACTTTGGCACCATAATATCTTCAACTCGAGCTTGCTCTAAATCAATTAAGCTTATTAACATAGACTTATGCTCTATTGGCAGTAATCCACCGGCTTCATGAACGACAGAACGTAGTTCCTCTCCAGTTAAAGCATCCTTCTGTGCTTTATCAAATGAAATACCAAATAGTCGCAAAATAAAGTTAGTT
>CAMDMN010000133.1 GCA_945901965.1 Legionella genomosp. 1
TTATCTGTATTGATCCTCAATAATCTACGTGGTAGCCTCTACGCATAAATGTTTATTTGGTATAGAAAATGCACTAAAAATATTTTTAGTGATGTTAATTTTCTTTGGAATAACAAATTCTTATTCCGCTATTGATGCTCTAAGTCACCATAGCAGGGCTAACTGTGGTGGATTTAATGAAACAGTAACCTGGTGGTTAGGCCACTCCGTATTATCAAGAGTAGAAAGCAGACATTATCCAGAATGCCTTGTTGGTAAAGACAGAAACATGCATCTTGTGCAAACTCAAAAAGCATCTAGTTGGAGGCATGCGGCTTATCATCCTACAGAGTCCTACGGAGGAACATACTGTGTGGTAGGTACTCATTTTATGTATATTAATGGTGTTGAACATTTAGTTCAATCGGAGTCAGTAACAGATTGCAATATTTATGATGGATGGTGGGATTATAAATGATAAACTTTAAAACATTATCGATGTCTGTTCTATTAAGTTTAATTACTTTTAATGGCTATACTGATGACGCACCGATTACTGATATTATGCAAAAAATAAACGCTGATATGCGTGAAACCAGAAAAAACGCTGGCTTTAATCCAGATGGAGGAGTGACGGTTACACCATCGTCTGAAATTCATGCTCCTTCTAATGTTAAATCTCAATGGGTAAAAGAGCGTTTAGAACAAAGAAAAAATGGGTATCTCTCGGTTTATAATGATAGGGCTAAGGAATTACTTCAACTTGGCGACATTTTGCAATTTAAATATAATGCCAGCTTAAAAAACAAAGATAAAAATAGTTCGATTTTTAGAAAAACAAATTCAGAAATAAATATGGGTTATACGTTTACACCAGTTCCTGAACATTATGTTTCAAATGTCTATGGATTTGCAAGTTGTAATACATTTAAAGACGGCTGGACTGGTATTGTTGAGTTTTTCAAATCGGAAGGAGTTGGTAATTGTGCGTTTACTGAAAACAATGTGTCCTTAACTCATCAAGCCGCAAAAGTTGATGAGAGTATTGTCCGTTATGATATTAATGAAAAAATAACTGTCGTTAGTGTTGAGGGAAATAAAGATTCTGGTTATTTATATAAAGTTGATTGGTTTGATAAAGATTTTTTCAGAACTCTAGAATGCGCTAGCATGGATTATTCTGTTGATGAGACCAATGCCGTAATAAATTTAGCCACCAAAATTGATATGAAATGAAAAAAATTCTATTATTATCACTACTATTTATTAGTGAATCTCATGCAATTACTATTTTAAATGAAAGAGCATGGATGTCTGGATCTGGAAAAGGAAATATTGAAAAAATTCAAACTTTTCAAGAAAAACATTCATCCGGCGTAGATATGACAAAAGCCGGAGTTATTGTACCCAATCAGATTGGATATCAAGGTTTAGAAAATAAAATTGGGGCAACACACACATTTTATGCCTATAATGGCGGCATGTTCTCTTACCATACATTTGTTGCAAAATTATGTGACCACAAAAATAATTGTTTTAATTATGAGAAAGATATATCGCTAAACTGGGGTGAATATTATGGGGAAACAATATCTTCTTCACTTACAGTTTCTGAAAGTAATATAGGTAGATATCCTATTTATGCAGAATCAACAGTAACTGATCAACCATCGTCCCATGATTTTAAAGAAGGGTCATTATTACTTAAACCTTTTCCTTACGATGGCTAAATTAAACGAATTCATGAACAATATTTTCCAATAACAAATTAATTCATTCGATTGCAGGATCAAATATGGGATTGCCAGATAAAATTAAATGCATATTATTAGTAATATTTGTTCAATCTTTTTTTGCAGCACTTATTTTCTTTGGTTTTCTTCTCGATCCACTTATCGGGGTATGGGTAGTTAGTTTATATTTTTTATTAATAGGTTCTATTTTAATGCATATATTTTTTTCCAACTATATTGATACTACTCATAAGAGAAGAAAATACAGCCGAACCTAAATGCGAGCCATATCAAACCGCCTACAATAATGATATTATTTTCAGAAAAAAATTAATAAATTTTGACTTATTAAGCATGTTTTCTGGAAAAAGTGGTATTGTGTACGTTGATGGTACTTTGTTATGCTCATTACCAATAGGGTTAAATATCACGGGTCGTGGGTGAGTAGAATGGCCAGATCGCTCTGACCAAACCCTCCTCAGAACCGGACTTGCAGAACTACCGCATCCGGCTCCCGATAAATCAGTGTCCCCACACATGTTCAGTGATACTTTAGAACATCGATACAGTCTTCACATTTGTTGGAAAACCCATTGCT
The DNA here is from genome assembly GCA_945901965.1 of Legionella genomosp. 1. Taxonomy (GTDB): domain Bacteria; phylum Pseudomonadota; class Gammaproteobacteria; order Legionellales; family Legionellaceae; genus CAMDMN01. Next base: position 2,311 of record CAMDMN010000133.1, read on the forward strand.
TTAAGTCCACGTAGTAGCTTTTCCCAAGTTACTCGGCGTTTTCCGCCGCGTCGATTGAGCCACTGCAGGATAATCCACTTGGTTTCTTCAATGAAAGCGATTACTCGCTGCCGATTATCAGAAACCGCATGCTAATTCATCCATCCTTTAACAACCCGAATGATCGTTTTGATAACACCCATAGTATCTTTGGTATTCAGATTATCCCTTAAATACCTTCGCATTCCTTTGAGTTTTGCTGCAAAACGGTCTTTACGACTAGTATATTTCAATCGCCAAAATCCTTTATTGGCTTTTCCCCAGTAGCAGGTAAAACCAAGAAAGTTGAATGTCGGTATATGTTTGTTTCGTTGGTAGGCATGCAATGCCACTAATCTTCCGGAAGGTATTATCTGCGATTTATCAGTGTGTATTTCTAGCCCAGCTTTAGCCAGACGCTTTGGTAAAACTTCATAGAAGCGCCTAGCTTCATCCTGCCTCTCAAATGTGAACACCATATCATCTGCAAACCTTACCAGTTTTGCCTTTCCACGCAGATGGGATGATTTGATTGCATCAAACCATTCATCAATAACGTGGTGTAGGTAAATATTGGCAAGAATTGGTGATATCACCGAACCCTGAGGGCATCCACATAGATTCGCTGTATCGCATTTGCCTACACGTATTGGAGCAGTTATTAAGACCTCTATCAATCTCAGAAAGCGGTAATCCGATATTTTCTTCCGCAGCAACATCATCAGTACCTTGTGGGGTATTGTATTAAAGTATTTGCGAATATCAATTTCCACCACTGCCCCATTGGGGTGTTGGTATGTGGCATGATTTAAAGCTCTTAAAGCATCGTGACAACTCTTGCCAGGGCGATAACCATAGGAGCACTGCAGGAACAACGGCTCATATATCTTGCCCAATACCGTACTGACTGCCAGTTGGACCAGCTTGTCTTCTAGACACGATATCGCAAGTGGCCGTGTACTGCCATCCTCTTTTGGAATCTCCGTTATTCTGGCCGGTTGAGGCTTGTATGTTCCTCTGCGAATCTTCTGAATAAGCCCAGTAACATTCTTATCCAGATTTTCGCCGTAACTCGCCTTGGTCACTTTATCGATCCCGACAGCTTTACTCCCGTCTAGCTGTTGGTATTGTACTTTTAGCATATCAGCGTTTATCACATGGCCAATGTTGTTAAACACTAACTGGCGATTTTCCGCTGATAATTCACCTATGCGCTCGAGTTTTGTTAACCATGATGCTCTGTCTTCGCTGTGTACAGTCATTGTTTCGCTCTTACGCTCGATTTATCTGCCAGCCCTTCGCTCCACAGGAATTACCCTGCTTCAACGCTACTATGGCCGACTCCGACTTCCATTAACCCATATTCAAGCACCTCGTGCTCATCACACTTGTATGCTCAATACTCCATCCATGAAGAGATTAATGGATCTCCTGGGTTCCACACTCATCTTTACAAACTCGCCGACGCCTTCGACTCCGGTGTGTGTTGCTTTATGGATTTCGCTAGATTAACCATTTGCAACCGTGGCCTGCTGACCTTCCAACATCATCGGCATCACACAACTAGTCGATTTCGGAGCTGTCGCGTTCATCTATCGATTTCGGCTCGAATGTTTCGCTGTCTACGCTTCATCTCCTTTGTTACCGCCGGAAACGCAAGACTCGCTACGTAGTGGTCTAGCTAACCTTCTACGGTGGGACTTTCACCCACAAGACCAGTGCAGCTTTGCCCAGCGCACTGGAAGAACTGACAAAAAGTGGGATTTCAAAATAAACTCAACCATCTGTACAATTTGATAACAAATAATTAAAAATGAACGCGTTAGGGGTCGTGTGGAGAACCCCCGAAAATGGGAGTCCTGAGATACCCATTGAAAAATATATATATCTTGCGACCAACAACCAATTAAAATACAATTCATTGAGATTGGAAAATGGTCATTTTGATGTTTTATTGTTGCTCTATTTGGTGAAACAAACACTTTTGAAGGTTGCTACACACAACCCCATATATTGATGTTTTTCCAGTTTTTAAATAGTCACAATAAGATATGAATTTTATAAAAACAATAAATACCTTAATTTACATGTAGTTATGGGGAAATTGATAGTCAATAAAAAAATCAATTTATTGGCTGTATCCTAGACTGGCAAATAGTTCTAGGCATGCTCTGGGAAATTTGGTACCTTCCTGCAAAGAACCCCTTCGAGAAGATGACATATTGGTGATTTGGAAATTGGATCGACTTGGTAGAAATTTGGCTCACTTAATCCACCTGGCAACAAAATTGATTGAGAAAAAAGTTGGCTTAATCAGTTTAAACGATCCGATTGATACCTCCACTGCGCAAGGACGGATGGTATTTGGTATTTTTGCATCCCTTGCAGAATTTGAGCGTGAGTTAATTCGTGAACGCACTCAGGCGGGATTAAAGTCAGCTCGTGCAAGAGGACGAAAGGGTGGGCGGCCTAAAGGACTTACCCAAGCGGCAATCGAAAAAGCAACAATTGCTGAAGCACTTTATATAAATGGCAGCATCCATGTGCAAAAAATTGCTGAGCAATTGGGGATTTCAAAAACGACTTTATATCTATATTTAAGGCATCGTAACGTAGGTATTGGTGTAAAAACACCATGATCACTATCAGAGCCATGTCAAAAAAGATATTAAACCTGTTGCACTTGACCATACTCTGGCGTTTAGTCGTCAGCTCGGTTCAACTAACTTCAGTGCTTATCCAAGAATTATGATGTTTATTGCTGCTAATGAGCTAAACCAAATGGTAGGTTATATATGCAATTTGCTCCAGCTCTATTACAGCCTCTTTGCGAAATCCACTTTTTTGCAACTATTGTAGGATATTTAGTTATGGGAGATTTACAATGAAAAATTTCACAGCAATGCCTAAGATGCGCTTAGGGTTTACAATGTGGCTGATCGGTATGGTAGGCGTTTTATCACTGTTATTTATACTGCCAGCACTGTTGCGTAATCAGCCAATCTCACTCCCAATATGGGTCGTATATTTAATACAATTAGTACAAAGTGGAATAATTTTAGCAGTTGCAGTCTGGGTAGGGGTGGCCTTTGCTCATAAAGTTAATTTATTTTCACCTTGTATTGAGGCTCTTGTAACAAAAAAATCATTCTTTGAAAAACTACATCCTCAACTAGGTCCAGCGTGTCTTGGGGGATTTATAGTTGGAGTACTTCTTATTGGAATGAGCTTTGTAACCCCTCACGAATTATTATCTGTCGTAACAAAAGATATAAACCCTATACTTAAAATCTTTACTGAAGTCCTTTATGGAGGAGTCACAGAAGAAATACTTTTACGTTGGGGAGTAATGACTTTAATACTTTGGTTATTATGGCGATTGATTCAAGCCAATGAAAATATTCCTTCTTCCAACTTGGTGTGGATTGCAATTATAGCTAGCTCTTTATTATTTTCTTTAGCTCATCTACCCGCAGCATATATTTTGGCAGGCCATTTAACATTTAGTATATTTGCTTATGTTGTAGTTGGTAATACTGTAGCAGGAATTATGTTTGGTTTTTTATATCAACGATTTGGGTTAGAGTCAGCAATGATTGCTCACGCCCTGGCTCATCTTGTTGCAGATGCAATAATCTTAGTATTACATTAGCTTCACTCAGAACAACCACTTTTGGGGGTTCTTCCACAGAACCCCTTAAGGGAACATTAGCTACCTCTCCAGCCCTGGAAATGATTTTTCGAACAGTATCCCCTGTTATGGGTGCTTTTTTTTCCGTCATAAAAACATAATCTGTCTCAGGATAATCACGTTTTAAGTGGCGAAGTGCTCTCAATTCAGCCCCAAAGAGAGGGTGGTGCGTTGATAAAGGGGTTTGAAGGCTCACAACCGGAAACATACGATAAGCAGTAACTTTATGATTTATAATAAATTAAAAAATTGAAAAATCACATGAGTAACAATGTTTGATAGATATAACCGAGGAAAAGTAAGTCTTATT
>CAMDMN010000134.1 GCA_945901965.1 Legionella genomosp. 1
GTTGGGGGATATATAGGCACATCAAATTCTTTCGTAGGATAAGAAAGACCTAACCCTGAGGCTTTAATAAAAGCTTCCTTTTGCGCCCAGATATGGAAAAAAATAAGCGATTTAAGTCTTGGATCAACATGAGAAAAATCATCTAATTCTTTAGGTGAAAAAAGCTGTTTCCCAATCCCTTCATAAGGCCTTCCTGAAAAAAACTCTAAATCAATGCCCACAGGAAACTTTTTGCCAATGGCTAATAAGGCAAGATCGCCTGAATGACTTAAATTAAATTGAATATCGTGAATACCTTCTATATAAGGCTTACCATGCTTAGTATATTCAAATGTGATAGCTGAAGGTGTTGTATTAAGATAACGTGCAAGGATAAGTCTAATAACCGCGCGCGCGATGGTGAATCGTCTTCGATGGCGATCAAAATGAAAACGATTAGCGCGGGTTGATTCATCGGCGCTTAATATCGAACTTGCAGTAGAAAATTCGCTGTTCAATGGAAATTGCCAAATATCTAGCTTAAGATCGTGTATAATGTAATCTGAGTAATCAATTTTTTTTAACATGTATATGAAATCTAGCAACAAATATTAGTTGAAGGTATCATATACCCAATAAATTTACCAAAGAGATCTTATGAGTAGACAATTTTTGGAGTTTGAGCAGCCCATCGAAGAATTAAGGCAGAAAATAGAAGCTTTACGTATGGTGGGTAATGATAATGAGGTTAATTTATCTGAGGAAATTTCTCGCTTAGAAGCTAAGTGTGAGGAGCTAACCGTAAATGTATTTGCTAATCTTGATCCTTGGAAAGTAACGCAAATGGCAAGGCACCCCTTAAGACCACAAACCTCTGATTATATTGATTATATGTTTACCGATTTTCAAGAGCTACATGGCGATAGACATTCTTCTGCCGCTCCTGCGATTATTGGTGGTATTGCGCGCTTTAATGGTGATCCGGTAATGATTTTAGGGCATCAGAAGGGTAAGCGCACTAAAGAAAAAGTTTATCGTAATTTTGGCATGGCGCGTCCTGAAGAATATCGCAAAGCTTTGCGTTTAATGAAAATGGCTGAGAAATTTAAAATGCCAATATTTACTTTCATTGATACCGCAGGAGCTTACCCTGGAATTGGGGCTGAAGAGCGCAATCAATCAGAAGCAATAGCGCGTAATCTTTTAGAAATGTTTAAAATTAAAACACCAATAATTTGTGTTGTGACAGGTGAAGCAGGATCAGGTGGTGCATTAGCAATTGGGGTAGGCGATCGCGTAATAATGTTGCAGTATTCAATTTATTCAGTAATCTCACCTGAAGGTTGTGCATCTATATTATGGAAAGATCCAACAAAGGCTGCTGATGCGGCACGTGCAATGTGTGTAACTGCTGATAAAATTTTTAAAAATAAATTGGTGGATTTAGTTATAGATGAGCCATTAGGTGGCGCACATCGTAATGTTACTGAAATGGCGGCAACGCTTAAAGCAGTATTATTAGAAGAATTGCATGCACTTAAAATGAAATCTACAGAACAATTATTAGCAGATAGATATAATAAATTTATGGCAATTGGTGCTATTGAAGGTGATTAATACGTTAATTAGAAATGAATGGCTAAAAAAACTTCTTCAATATAATAATCTTTATGTAGGATTGAGCGGTGGGCTCGATTCTACTGTCCTGTTGCATAGTCTTGCAAAAATTCCCGAACTTTTTTCAAAATTAAAAGCTATTCATATTCATCATGGCCTTAATGAAAATGCATCTTTGTGGGAGGAGCATTGTAAACAATTTTGTGAGCAATTATCTATTCCATTAATTGTGCGTCATGTAACGATAGATAATAGTGCTAATATAGAAGAACGTGCGCGTGAGGCGCGTTTTGATGCATTTTCTTTAGAGCTTGCTCAAAATGATCTTATTATTTTAGCCCATCATTGTGATGATCAAGCTGAAACTCTACTGTTAAATTTATTTCGTGGAGCAGGGATAAATGGTCTGGCTGCTATGCCTAAAATTAAAAAATTTGGGCTAGGAGCAATTGCAAGACCATTTCTAGATCATTCTCGCAAAACATTATCTGATTATGCAGTTAAGCATAAGCTTTTATTTGTAGATGATCCGTCTAATCAAGATCCTGCTTTTTCGCGAAATTATTTGCGTAATAATATTATGCCTTTATTGCAAGAAAAATGGCCTAAGGTCGTATCTAATTTAGTGCGTACAACTAATCTTTGCCAAGAGGCTAAAGCAAATCTTTATACACTTGCTGAATTGGATTGTTCTTCTTTGTTAGGTAATACGCTTAATATTAGTTCAATACTAAGTTTTGAGCCTCAAAGAATTTCTAATATATTGCGAGCATGGTTGCATAATAATGAAGTACGTCCCCCTTCATTTAAAGTATTATCTAGGATAATTAATGAGGTAATATACGCGAGTGTTGATGCGACACCGTTAGTAGAATGGGGTAATGTTGCAGTTCGTCGTTATAAAATGACATTGTATTTAGATAAATCTAATCTTTCATGTTCATTAAAACCTAGATCTTGGGAAAAATTTCCAGATCCTTTACAATTGGATCTTAATAGCAACAATAGTAGTTTTTTACATGCGAAAATTGCTGATAAAGGTTTACAAGTTGCAGAAGGTTCTAATCTAGAAGTTCGTTTTCGTGAAGGTGGTGAGATATTTTATTGGCGAAAGCAGCAAAAAGATCTTAAAAAATTATTTCAGCAATGGTCAATTCCACCATGGTTACGCGATTCTATTCCGTTGCTTTATATTAATGATGAATTGGCAGCAGTTGTAGGTTATGCTATATCTGATCATTATTTAAGTAGTGATCCTTTTAATACTTATAATGTAACGCTTACGCGTCATCCCGAACGCTGCGATTGATCTTATTAAGTTGGCTAATTGCCACATAACTAGAGTTAGTTGGGCCAAGGCCTAATGGCACTATCTTAAGATAATTGGTTCCGTCTTTGCGAGTGTAACGAAGCAATCTAGTGGCCTTAAACGACGCTAGATTGCTTCGCTAAGCTCGCAAAGACGGAAAATTAGCTTTAGGCTAGCGCCACTTGGCCCAACCTAATTGAACTGCACCTTTACGACTTAGAGATAAAAAATGCTTAAGCCTTTAATAAATATATCAAGAAAACAAGCATTTATATTCGCCGCATTTCTAGTTTTATATGAGTTCCTTACTTATATTGCTAACGATATGATTATGCCGGGAATGATTAAGGTCGTCGCTTCTTTTAATGGTCCTGAATCTGCAATTGCTACTTCTTTAACAGCCTATGTCCTCGGCGGAGCAAGCTTACAATTATTTTTAGGCCCAATTTCAGATAGATATGGTCGAAGACCTGTTATGTTATCCGGAGCATTTTTTTTCTTTTTATGCACCATATTAATTGCCTGTACGGATTCTATTAATAGCTTCTTATTAGCGCGGTTTTTCCAAGGTATGGGTTTATGTTTTATCTCAGTTATTGGTTATGCTACCTTGCAAGAAATTTTTACGGAAATGGATGCAATACGATTGATTGCTATTATGGCAAATATTGCTATAACCGCACCTCTGGCAGGCCCTATATTAGGCGCTGTTGTTATTTATTATTATAGTTGGAGATTTATTTTTGTAGCGATTGGAATACTTTCGCTTATTGCTCTTTGGGGTTTGTGGCGATTTATGCCAGAGCCTGTAGGGCAAACAAAGCTTAATGGCGAAAAGATAAATCGTACTTCTTTATCACCAAGAGTTGTGTTCGACAATTATAAAAAGCTATTTAAAAATCGAGCTTTTGTTTTAGGAGCGATGGCTTTAGGTTTTATTTACCTTCCCTGCATGGCTTGGATTGGCCTTTCACCGGTTATGTTAGTAAAAGGTGAGGGATTAACTATAATTGAATATGCTATTTGGCAGATACCTGTTTTTGGTGCTTATATTTTAGGTAACGTTTTTTTACACCAGATGACAAGTAGGAAAACAATTAAACAAATAATATTTATAGGTTCTATTATTGCAAGCATAAGCTTATTTTTAACATTTGTTTTACCACTTTATTTTGGTGGGAAATTTATTTGGTTGATGCCAGGACTTTTTATCTATTTCTTTGCCACAGGAACAATCTCTGCTCCATTATCTAGATTTGTCCTTTTCTCAACTGAAGTATCTAAAGGTACAGCATCAGCATTATTATCGATGATTTCAATGTCTATCCAAGCCATTGGCATTGAGCTTGCAAATATCTTATATGGAACACAAAACAATAAATTATTTGGTCTTTATTGTGTAATAGTTGCTGTTGTTTACCTTTTATTGCTCGCAGGTAGTTTGTTAAAGCTACCATCTGAGGCTAATTTACAGGATATGTAAATTTACAAACAGAAGAATTAACGCGAGGACTTTTTACTCCATAAAATTCGTTTAAATTTTTGCATACGGTGCTATCGCTTAAATTATTAAGGCAATTTGTTAATGTTTTATTATGACAATTAGGAAATATGCTGAGATTCCCTTTTATGGCATTGTAATGTAGATCGCTCCAATAATTATCATTTTGAGTGTAGTAGGTGGTGTAATCTTTAATTTGCATTTCGTTATTTAAGTAGAATATTTTCATTCCTGGATTATTATGATGGATCCTACTTATCGATGGAGTTGCATAAACGAAAATTTTATTCCCATTTTTAAGTTTTATTTTTCGAATATCATCCATATGTGTATGTGATGAAAGTAGGGTGATTTGGCCGTAATTTTTATATGAATTATTTAATATATTAATAAATTGCATAAGATACTCTTCATGCCAGATATTATTATCCTTGTTATTTTTCCCAGGTGGCTCATGCATTGCAATTAATAATTGTTTTGCCTTATTTGCTTCTAATTGCTTAGCTAGCCACTTAAATTGTGCTAAGGCATCTTCTTTCTGATTAGGATATGCATTTAAAAACCAAGGGGTTTTGGTAAATTGAGTGGCATTTAAAACAATAAGGATGATATCTTTATGATTAGGTTTTACATAACTTGAGTAATAGCCTTTATCTTCCATATGAGTTTTATCAATAATTAGTTCTTCACAATTAACACAAGCACCTTGCCAGTTTTTTGCATATTTTAATGGTGACTCTCCATTTTGAGAAAATGGGTGATAATTTCCTTGTATTGAGTCATTATTACCTGCTATATAAAACATTGGCTTGGCAAAGCTATTGGCTTTATATAATCCTTGAAAAACTGTTTGGATGTAATTTGCAGTTTTTTGTGTATTAAATACTCTATGCGTCGGAAAATCACCAAGAGTTAGAATAAAATCAACATTTTTTGAAAGTAATTTAAATTTATTTAAGCTTGAATCTAATAAAACCTTATCGGTATCATGCCCATCTCCTGGTGTATTATTCGCGCCATAATGAATGTCAGAAATGGTTAGAAAACTTATCGAAGCATGAGCTTCAATAATTTGGGTGAATAATATAAAAAAACAAATAAATAGGCGCATTTTAAATTCGATTAAATTTGCGTGAGTTGATAAATTATTTGATTTAGAATGCAAAGTCAAATAGGGTGATAATCTTATTATTTTTAAATACATGGAGAATCTGTGCAAATATATATTGCAGGAGTTGATGAAGTTGGACGCGGGCCTTTAGCAGGGCCTGTTGTTACTGCGGCGGTAATTTTAGCTTCACCAATTGATGGGGTTACTGATTCAAAAAAATTGTCACCTATTAAACGGCAAAAATTAGCTTTAGAAATTAAAGAGCGTGCTCTATGTTATGCTTATGGCCGTGCAGAGCATTATGAAATTGATCAATTAAATATTCATAATGCAACGCTGCTTGCAATGAAAAGAGCGATAGAAGGGTTATCTATTCGTCCTGATAAAGCTCTTATTGATGGCTTGTATATCCCAAAGGTTTCAGTACCATGTGAGGCGATAGTTAATGGTGATAGCTTAATTATAGAGATTGGGGCTGCATCTATTTTGGCAAAAGTGTTGCGTGATGAAGAGATGGATAGAATGGAAGAGCTTTATCCTATGTATGGGTTTGCACAACATAAAGGTTATCCGACAGCGGCTCATCGTTTGGCTTTAAAGACTTATGGTCCTTGTGCTATTCATCGTAGATCTTATGCTCCGGTTAGAGCTTTTGCTTAATAAGACAACCTTGATTACGCTGCGCTGCATCAAGGCTACGACTACAACTACTTTTCCGCTTTTGCGAGTAGC
>CAMDMN010000135.1 GCA_945901965.1 Legionella genomosp. 1
CTGCGGTTCGCAATGACGGACTATAGTGTGTAGCCTGGTTGCTTGCAACCGGGGTTCCAATTAGCTCTAATAATGGAAATCCTGGTTGCAAGCAACCAGGCTACTTACCCACCTGACCTATTACATGACGAACTATATTACGTTTTATAGAGCCTCTCTAATTCCCTTCCAAAACTTTAATAATCGCTGCTAATTTAATATAACACTCGTTATATTCATCTTCCCAATTTGAATCTATAACAATACCGCCTCCTGCTGACAAATATAACGTATCCTCTTTGGCTATAATTGTTCTAATTGCTATATTACTATCAAATCTTCCATGAGCGGAAAAATATCCAATAGAGCCGCAATATACACCACGTGCATATGGTTCTTGCTCATTGATAATTCGCATAGCTTCAAGTTTCGGTGCTCCTGTAATTGAGCCCCCTGGAAATGTTGCTTTTAAAACATCTACTGCGGTAAAACCCTCAGGGCATAGGGCTTCGATATTACTTACTAGATGATGTACCGCGGTAAAGCTTTGAACTTCACATAAAGATTTAACTTTAACCGTTCCTTTTTTTGCAAACTTACCTAAATCATTACGTAATAAATCAACAATCATAATATTTTCAGCATGGTTTTTAGAACTCGTAAGCAATATAGATTTTAATTTTTTATCAATAATAGGATCGACTGATCGCTTAATCGTACCTTTAATAGGTGATGTTTCAACCAGTCCGTTATTTATAGTTATAAATTTTTCAGGTGAAAAACTAAGCACATCACCATCATCATTACGCATAAAAGCAGAATATGGTACAGGGTTGGATTTTCTAATACGCTTATATATTTCAAATGGACAGCCTTTATATTTTGTATAAAAAGGCTGTGTATAATTAACTTGATAAGCCCTCCCCGCTACTAAATCTTTATGAATAGCTTCAAATGATTGTTGATAACTACTTTTTGTAATAATCGGGGTAAAATTATCTTGCAAGATGAAGCTTTGATATGATTTTGAACTTTTTTTCCAACAACTAATAACTTCATTAATAATTAATTTAGTATCTAATTGTCTATTTGCGGCAACCAAACTTACAGATTTCAAGTGATGATCGGCAATTATTGCCCAATCATAAAATTTAATATCAACAATAGGTAAATCATTATAAGGATGAACTTTTGCATTAATACCTGCCAAAATTTCAGCAAAATCATAAGCAAAATAGCCAATTGCTCCACCTTGAAAAGGTAAATCACACAAAGAATTTTGATTAGGTAGCATTTCGTTTAATTTATCAAAAGTTGATTTTATATTTAGATCATTACGTAAAATTTTAAGATAATCATAAGGATAAGCTGAAACAATATCATAACGGCCACGCTCTTTATCACTACTTTCTAGTAATACAAACCCTGGAAGATGACTAAGAGCGTAATAATTTGCAATTAAGTCAGTTGAATATGCAAGTGGAGTAATGATTAAATTACCCATAGTCTAAAATACAATCCCAAGTTTTATACCAAATAGACTACTAACATTTGTTAATTGCCCTAAAGAATAAGGTGCGGCTCGCGCAGCATGATTAGGATGAGGTATTAAAGTAACATATTGAATATAAGGAGTTAAATTTAAGGTTTTAATTATTTTAAATGGCCCACCAAATTCAACAACCGACTGAATAATATTAATTCTTGGATTATCATTGGTTGTATAAATTCCATCACCAGTTAACTTACTTAATTGATACCCTGCTGAATATTGAGCATAAACTGCAAAATTGTCTGTAACACGTCTTGATAATTTTCCGCCTAATAATGCTGCGTAATTCATTGAGGTAATTTTATTACCAAACGTATCCCTATAAGCTTCAACCATATTCTTTAAAGCTTGGATACGGATGAAAGGTAAAAAACTAAACTTGGTACTAATCGCAAAGTTATACCCTAACAATAAGGCACCACCATATCCTAGTGGAGGATTTTGATTGCTGTTTGGAATTTCATTTGGTGCATTTTTAAAAATATAATTATATGCGCCATATGCTCGTAATTCATAAAACACTTGATTTGTAAGTAGTTGATTTACAAATATATATACTGCGGATAAATTTAGTCTTGATTCATAAGCAGGTCCTGCCTGATTAATTGGTTTTAAATTAGACGCATCTAAATTTTTAGCTTTATTTTTAAAAAAACTATTACCAATATCTGTCTCAGAGCTAGTTTCTCCTTTAGTTTTATTAGTTTTATTAGATTTTTTAAGCTTTTTTTCATCCTTGGTTTTATTATTAGTTTTATCAGTAACGTTGTCATTATTTTTAAAGAAACTATTTCCTATGTCATCTATTTTATTATCTGCATATAATGGATTATTGATAATAATAAAAAAAAATGAAAAAAATAAAGATTTTTTGAATGATAAGCTTAAATTTTTATTTAAATAATTCAACATAGATATTCCCTATAATCCCAGATATTGCCAACATATTGATATGAATGGGAAAATGATTTTATTCTATGTATGTCTTAAGGTACAGTGACAATTTTATATATATAAATTATTTTTAAGTATACGTATTTTGGGAGTAAATAATGACTAATGAAATAATGGAATATGATGTAATAATTATAGGAGCAGGTCCTGCTGGATTATCAGCGGCTATTAAACTTAAACAACAAAATAAAGATATTAGAGTATGTATATTAGAAAAGGGCTCAACTGTTGGCGCACATATTTTATCAGGTGCAGTCCTTGAACCACGAAGTCTTATGGAGCTACTTCCAGATAATTGGCAAGAAGCACCACTTGACACCAAAGTATCTAAAGATAAATTTTATTTGCTAACAAGCAAACATGAAATTTTGCTACCAACTCCAAAGCCTATGCAAAATAAAGGTAATTATATTATAAGTTTAGGCGAGCTTTGCCAATTTTTAGCTACAAAAGCTATAGAATTAGGCTGTGAAATATATCCAGGATTTGCAGCAACTGAAATTTTGTATAATAACGAAGGTGCTGTTATCGGTGTTAAAACCAATGATTTAGGCATAGATAAAAATGGCAATAAAACTCCGAATTTTCAACCAGGAATGCATTTACATGCTCAGCAAACAATGTTTGCAGAGGGATGCCGAGGTGAACTTAGTCAAATTTTAATGGAGCGCTTTAATTTAAGAGATAACATACAACCACAAACTTATGGATTAGGAATTAAAGAAATTTGGCAAATTAATAAAGCTAAACATCAACAAGGTGAAGTAATTCACACTATTGGTTGGCCATTAGATCAAAAAACATATGGCGGATCATTTGTTTATCATTTATCTAATAATCGCATTGCCATTGGTTTTGTTGTAGGTCTTGATTATAAAAACACTTATCTTAGCCCTTTTGAAGAATTTCAACGCTTTAAGACCCATCCACTAATAAGAAATTTATTAGAAGGTGGCGAAAGAATAGCTTATGGCGCACGCGCTCTTAATGAAGGAGGTTTTCAATCACAACCTAAGCTTACCTTTCCTGGTGGGCTTCTTATAGGAGATGCTGCGGGGTTTTTAAATGTTCCTAAAATCAAAGGTATTCATACAGCCATGCAATCAGGAATGATAGCAGCAAAGGCCTGTATTAAAGCGATATCAAATGAAACAAAAGTACCTTTTGAGTTAAACTCTTACGCAGAGAAGATAAAAAATTCATGGGTTATGGATGAATTATATAAAGTCAGAAATATTAGACCTGGGTTTCGCTATGGCTTATTTGTAGGTCTTTTAAATGCAGCGTTTGAAACATATATAAGCTTTGGCAAATCCCCTTGGACATTATCTAATGTTGCTGATTATAAAGAGTTAGACTTAGCTAAAAATTGCAAAAAAATTAATTATCCAAAGCCTGATAATATCTTAACTTTTGACAGGTTATCATCAGTATATTTAACCAATACTTTTCATGATGAAAATCAACCATGCCATTTAAAATTACTCGATAAATCTTTAGCTATTGATGTAAATTATAAGCTTTATGCATCGCCAGAAATTCGCTACTGCCCTGCAGCTGTATATGAAATAATTGAAGAAGAAAAGGGTCCAAGATTTCAAATTAACGCACAAAATTGCATTCACTGTAAAACCTGTGACATTAAAGATCCAAGACAAAATATCAAATGGGAAGCACCAGTGGGCGGCGGTGGTCCTAATTATATTAATATGTAAATGTTTGTGATTTTTCCCTAATCTAGGTAAACTCCACAACTAATTGTCCCAGTGGCGCAGCTGGATAGCGCGGCCCCCTCCTAAGGGGCAGGTCGCAGGTTCAAATCCTGCCTGGGACACCAATATAATCATACGCTTACGGATTTATTTTCTTACAATTTCAAGTGGTTTATTTTTCGGGGATAACCACAGGGATAACCAATCCGGTTATGGTGCAGTAAATTACGGGTTATTCTTTGTCGACGCATGAAGCCAACAAAACGTATTAACCAATTTCATTTGTTCAATTGTTTTACATGGCACTTCCATCAGGTTTGGGTTAGCTACAACCACCGCCAAGCACTGCGCGCGCGATATAGCCACATTCATACGATTTTTGCTGTAAAGAAACTCAATGTTTCTGGGCAAGTCTTCTACACTTGAGGCAACCATAGAAACGATTACCACAGGCGCCTGCTGTCCTTGAAATTTATCAACGGTTCCTACTCTGGCGCCCTCTGGTAAAACAGACCGCAAATAATTCGCTTGAACATTATATGGGGTAACCACAAGTATATCGTTCACGGTTAATAACCTTGGTGGAGCTGTATCATTTTTAAAATGTTGCTTTAATAAATCGCAATACATCGAATTGATAATCTCTGCTTCTTCTTTGCTTTTTTGAGAACAACCTTCATGTTGAGCTGCTATGATGTGAATCCCTTCATTTGGTAGATTCATACCGTCAAGTATTAACTCGCGTGTTAATGTACATTCATGAGCCTTCAAACGCCCCTCATAGAAGGCATCTGAAATAAACTCACATATGCTCGGACGCATTCGGCGCGTATTATTCAGGAATACACCACGATCCGGTGGAATAGTTGCATGGTCACCCAATAAAAAATCTAAAATGGATAGCCCTGCTTCCCCAGGATGAGTTCCTTGAATAGGTTGCCCAAGCTGCATTTGATCACCAACCAAGATGATGTTTTTAGCTGATGAACCCATGGCTACAATATTGGCAACAGCAACTTGGCCTGCTTCATCAACAAACAAATAATCAAGTTTTCCATTCAACTGAGGCTCTGAGTAAAACCAAACGGTTCCTGCAACGAGATCATACCCGTCTATGCTAACCCCTGGACTATCAGTATTTTGCATACAACTGTCATGATAATATGATTCATCGTTTTTCTTGCTGGCTCTTTTTAAGCCTTTAAATGAGAACTTTTTATCAACCGCAACTTCAATAATACCGTCCAGCAAATTATGAATAGCCTTATGAGAATTTGAAGCAATACCTATCTTTTTACCATTGCGTATTAACTCAACAATGACATGACTACAGGTAAACGTCTTACCCGCGCCAGGTGGTCCTTGAATAAACAGGTAGCTATTATCTAACTGACTGATGACATCTAAAATTTCAGTTTGTGGATCATCCGAGGTAATGATTGGAGCACCTTCTGGTTTTCCTTTAATGCGTGGTAATGATTTATTCAATATGCCCCGAATAGCTTGATACTCTTTATCGCCTTGAATAATGCTTTTAGCAACCAGATAAATAGCGGTTCGCACACCATCGGAATCAATCGGCCATTGAGGACCAATTGAAAAGTTTGTTGGAGGTACTTGCGTCGATTTTATTTTAAGAAATCCTTGTTGTTCATCAAGTTCAACAATGGTTCCAACTCGTTTAGTTGTAGCGGTATTTGTGGGATCATCACCCACGGATAATTTAAACTCTTGAGGGGGAAATCGATAACTGTATACAAGTGACCGCTTGTCTGGCTCAGGGATTCCGTAAAAATTTAACCCGCCAATACATTCCGTATCTGCAATCAACTCATCTTCAAACTTATTCTGTCGTTCATACATTGCCCAACACTTCGGTTTATTTTCTCGTCGATGAAATTCCAATAGATGAGAGAGATGTTGACGGACCAATGCATCTGGGTGAGTGGCATCGCAGTCTAAACGAGCTTGATATATCTCATATTCTTTTTCCCATTCATTACGTTCAAGGGTAACAGCTTTTAC
>CAMDMN010000136.1 GCA_945901965.1 Legionella genomosp. 1
TATCATTTTTCAAAGGAGCCACAACTGGAATTTCATGTGACAATAATTCTTCAGCAAAATGATGCTCTTCTAATATCGTCTCTTTAGACCAGCGATTAGGGCGATAAAATTTTGCAATAATTGGCGTGGATTCTTCTATTCCAATTTGATAAACACGGTTTTCATAACTATTAAGTGATAATAAACTACCAGAACAATGAAAGCCTATACTCTCTACCGCATCTAAAATAAAATCAGGCTTTAAGTTTTTAAAAGGAATTTCTTTATTAGATATTGCTTTATCTTCAGTCATTGGTAGCCTTGGTGATCCTAAAATACAATGAATACATTTTAACAGATTAGTGTAGGCACTTGACCAATAACAAACTAATTTATCTTAAAAATTCACGATAATAAAACCACGATTTTTGCGCTCGTCAAAATCCCGTGTTTCCATACTCTTTAATAATAGAGATTCCGGCACCCAATAAGGCTCGAATAGTTCTCGATCAGGATCCATTATCAACACCCTTTTTGTACTAACATCATAAGCTCCTACTGGTGCAAAATGGCCAACACTCAGCGTTCCACTTATGAATTTTTGATCAAAATTTACAATGACAAATGTTCGTCCAGTTTTTTCACCTTTCAAGAGCGCCTGATGAAATTTTATAGCTATATCTTTAGCTCTTGTAGCATGTATTACTTCAAGTCTAGTCGGCGGGAGGTTATAAGCTTTCATGGCTTCTTTTAGCATGTAACTGAATTGATCCAAGCTAACACCATCACCGCCTTGTTTTACATTATTTGCCCATGTCTTATTAATACTATGAAGAACACTATTGGTTGTTGCAAGCTTCTGGTTAGCATACTGACTTTGATGGGAACGTAACGCGTTTATCACCATAGTTACAGAGGCTAATGAACATGAAGCATCGGTTGGTTGAGGCAGGTAATGAGGACTTATTTCCCAGTAAATAGGTGCGTCATGTGTGCGAATGTAACTGTGATCCTTAGTAATTGACGTAACGCCAAAAACATATCGTGATTGCAGGTGCTGGGATACATCTGCAATGCCCACACTCCAGTAGCTCATTGACAACAAAAGACCAAGCAACTTTATAATTCTCGAGATCAATATTGATCTTTTAGAAAAACAACTAGAAAAATTACCGCCTTGCGTAAAGAACAATCGATGATATAACAAGTCCCATTCCTAAAAATTCTAAAAAGTTAAGTTGCTCACTCAAAATTATCCAGGCAAGAATTACTGTCGCTATAGGCATAATTGCTGTAGAAAGAGAAGCCATTATTCCATCTACCCGCAAAGATCCCATAAACCAAAACACATAAAATAATCCTGAGCTAAGGCCTATTACAAATAAAATAAACCAATTTTCTATACTTATGTCTGATGGTACCCAATTAACAAAAAACAATGCAGGAATTAATAATACGGCATTTATTCCATTAAGCAGAGCTGATGTTAAAAATATAGGCAATCGATTTGAATAAAATTTACATAATACATAGTATGCGGCTTCCGGCAACAGTGAAAGAAGAACAATAAAATCGCCTAAAAAAGAGTGAGAAGCACCTATGCCATTTAACTTTCCATATGCAATAACAACAAGTCCTGCTGTAGCAAAGGCCACGCACAAAGCTTTCTCTGATGAAATTTTCTCACCGAGAACAAACCAAGACATTACCGCAATAATTGCAGGCAGTGCACTTGTAATAATCCCTGCCACATTTGCGTCAGTATAATTTAACCCTGCTAACATTAGACAATTAAATAAAAAGCCTGCGGTTAAGGCTTGTGCAAATATAAAAACCCAATCACGGCGCTTAAGTTTTGAAAAATGCTCTTTAACTGAGTATTTTCTTGCGGGAGTTGTCCAATGGAGTAGCATTAATATTAAGCTTGCTAAGATAAAACGAATTGCTAACAAAACTAAAACGGGCATCGATGAAATTAGCAATTTTGAAGTAACAATATTGACACCAACCATTACTTGAGCAAACGCAAGAAAGGCAATGCCTTGTGCAAAACTAGATTTTTTCATTATCTATTCACCTCTTTAATGCAGCAGCCTTGATCATAACTCGCACTTTGCCACCTCAAAAAATTATGACTATATTATATAGCATATGCGCCAATCATTAGACAGAATAATAGCTTTAATTATCTAATTATTAAGCCCGTACCTGCAGCTGTTGGAGCTGCGATATTCGGCAGTTCACGTTCTAATCTACTAATATCAATTTCGCTATATTGTCCAGCTGCTATAAATTCTTCCAGTGAGCCCGATGTTGTAAACACAGCACCAAATTCAGCGCGAATTTTAGCCGTAACAGCATCAATAATGAATGGCCAAATAACACTCACACCATCAGCAGATAACCGCGTAATTTCATTCGCCCTGTCTTCTGCTGTTTGCCCTTTTAAATGAGTAAGCGTTTCTTCAAATACGATTTTAGGTAATTTTAAAGCCGCTAGTGCAGGTGTCAGAAATATTTGTTTTATAAACGAAAAAACACCTACAAATTTTTCATACAATTTATTAAACGTCCCACAAGCGCAAGCAGGATTATCTGCAGCTCTAGGGTTTATATCAATTCCTGCATCATTAAAATTATATTCACGTTGTAGTTCATAAAGAGCATCTTCAAATCGCTTTAAGGCGTCAGTAAGACTACCTTGACGCTTAGTATCATCATGAATTGCATACCATAGTAAAGCCACCGTTTCGCGGATACTTACGTTTGATACAGGATCAATATGATCACCTACACTCGCAGTCATAATTTCTGGTGTCGGCCTTCTAATAATACGATCCAAACCTCTTAATGCCGCTGCACGTTCGTGGGATATTGGTAATGTTCGTCTAAAGAAAGGAAGACAGCCTGCAGGTACTCTTGCAAGCCATGCTCGAGCTTCCTCTAATTGTTGATCAATAAATTCAGGTAAAGAAAGTTGTGCTGTAAAACGTGATTTTAATTGTGCAGCTGATTCAGAAGTGGATCTATTTATACTTGCCGTATGCGTAGATTGTGCCCCACCTAGTACTGCGTCATGAGGGGCGGCTTGAGGGATCATACCCCTCAAGCGCTGAAGGGTAAGAATAACCCCCTCTTTTGCTGCATCTACATTATTCCCAGCGCTACGACATGCAGCAAAAATCGCATCAAGAGTTGCTTGGGTTACCACATGTGAAATTAAATGGTCGCTTAACCACAACTTAACATCCGGTGAAAATAAAATAGAAGCATAATTAAACATTCCATCGACATTAATTTGATTAACTAGTACATTTCCTAACTTTTCCCTTTTCCTATTCAAAATTAATATACCGGCTAAATAATTTAATGCCTCAAGATGATTTTTATCAGTATTTGCTAACGCCTTTGCTAGATTAGATTGGGTTAGTAAATTGTGATTATCTAAAATATTAATAATATCTTCAAGTTCACCAACCTGTGCGACCTTAGCTAAAACAGCCATTTCATTTTCAGGTGTAAGTAAACCCGCCTTTTGTAACGCATAAAAAATAATTACAAAATTCCAAGGACTGTTATATTTATCGCGGTTAAGGACGAGCATTATATCATTCTCAATAATCCTGACTTGTGGATGAGTTCTGCTTATAGCTAAGTCTCGAATGATTGTTAATAAATCTGGTCTTGTTTTGTTTAATGCTATAATGGCTCTACTTATAACATTCTTGTAGAATAAACCAAAATAAGGTTGGTTTATATATTTTCTATATGTCCATTTCTCCAAACCAGTTATATCAGAAAATATTTCTCTGTTTTCTCTTAAAAGTTTTGGACTTGCCCTGTATAAATCTATCATTGTATAAGCTTTACAGCTTAAATCGGCAGTAAAGGAGTCCTCGAGCAATAAGTTTCTATATTCTGCGGAAAAGTCAGACCCCACTTTAGCAAACATAGCTAAAACATCGGCCACTTTATCACATCCATTATATACAGTAATAAATCCATAATTTCTAGGTTCTGCAATGAGATAGCGGCGGTAAGTATGCGCATCAGCTCGACAAATATATGCGACATTTTCTTCTGTCAAAAGATGTTGTGAATCTAGGATTTTAAAACCCCTAATGCACGATCTCGGCAACTTAAACATATAATCAAAACTCGGCAAATTAAACATATTATCCAGTGTCGAATCGTTATGATCTAGAAACGAATTTAAACTACGCCTTACTGATAGGTTAAAACTTTCATTGCTCTTTGAAATTATTATAGCTAGTTTAGCCAGAGATACATCTCTTAATGGTCCTTCGGGTAAGTCAGCAAAAAGCTTATGCAGGTCATTCATCGCCCCAAAATCGCCCAACCTATATTGCAGTTCACCTACGCTTCTACGGTATTCATCAATAACTCGCCCAATATCTTGTCGACTTATAGTCATAACCTAATCTCCAGCACCAAATTAATTTGCGCATTATATCACAACACGCCTTAATTAAAACATACTGACCAATTTTGTGGCGGGATTTGCCCAATGGAGGAGCATTAATATTAAGCTTGCCAAGATAAAACGAATCGCTAACAAAACTAAAACAGGAAGAGAGTAAATTAGAAATTTTGAAGTAACAATATTGATGCCAACCATTCTTTGAGCAAGTGCAAGGAAGGCAATGCCATGTACAAAACTAGATTTTCTCATTATCAACCTCTTAAATGCAGCAGCCTTAATCATAACTGGCATTCTGCCACCTAAGAAAATTATGACTATATTATATATCATATGCGCCAATTATTAGACAGAATAATAGCTTTAATTATCCAATTCTTAATATTGTCCAGCTGCTATATATGCTTCCACTGTGGGTAAATTGAGGGGAGATTATGCAGGTGTGAATTATATGATATGCTTTTATTTAAAGATTATTTAATGCGAGAGTAATCAAATGGAATTTACTTTTTTTAGGAAACGTGGCTCTGGTTATTATCAGGATGCTATTTTGGTTTCAGTTATCTTAGGCCTTTTATTTTGGCTGAGTGAAACATTTATTGATACTTATATTTTTCATTCAGGATCTTTTTTATCACGATTATTTCCTGTTGATGATGAAAATGAGTTGTGGATGCGTTTTCTTATGCTTATTTCATTATTTTTTTCAGGATTTAGCGTGGTCTACTTTCTAGAAGAAAAAATTACCACGTTGAATATATCGAAATTAACGTATCGAATTTTAAGCAGCATGGGGGCTGCCGCATTGGTAACGGATCATGAAAATAAAATTATTTTTATCAATCAGCGCTACACCGAAATTACCGGGTATTCATTAGATGAGATTATTGGTAAAAATCCCCGTGTTTTAGGTTCAGGAATGCAAGATAAGACTTTTTATCATCAAATGTGGAACAAACTTAATACAAATGGGTGTTGGGAAGGCGAGGTCTGGAATCGAAAAAAGACGGGGGAATTATTTGCTGAGTGGATTAATATCAGCAGGGTTAATGATACCAGCGGTCATCTCCTTTATTATATTGGAATTTTTTCAGACATATCTTCTAAAAAGGAAGAAGAAAAAAAATAAAGTATTACGCGTATTATGATATTTTAACAAATTTGCCAAATCGCAGGTTTTTTATCGAGCAGATGAAACAAGCCATTGCGTTATCTAAACGCAATCGGCAAAAATTGAATATTGTATTTCTTGATTTAGACGATTTTAAGAAGATTAATGATCAATTTGGCCATGCGATTGGTGATTCTTATCTATGTCAAGTGGCTAATTTAATGAAATCTAAATTAAGAGAATCAGATATAGTCTCACGATTTGGCGGAGATGAGTTTGTATTATTACTTTCTAATATTCAATCAAAAGAAGCCGCGCTTAAATTTAATCAACAATTTTTGACAGAACTTGAAGCTGCGAAGATTAAAATAGAAGATAAATCATTCCCAGTGAAAGCCAGCATAGGTTGCGCTGTTTATCCAGATGATGGCTTGGACGCAGAAGCTTTAATTCAAATTGCCGATACAAAAATGTATGACTTAAAAGCAAAAAGAAAGGGACGTACCGGAAAGTGACGTAGGGCAAGTGACGTAGGGGACGGTCCGGGACGGACCCCTGTATTATTTAAACACCTTAATAAATTATAGGGGGCGGTTCCTTTTTTAAATATATTTTGAATTTTACGAATTTTACGATGAACTTTTCAATGTTGGCAGGTTAATCATAAAAATTACAGT
>CAMDMN010000137.1 GCA_945901965.1 Legionella genomosp. 1
CTTTGTCCAATAGATATTTAAACCTTCGTAGTAGACTTCAACCACTTTTTCAAGGATTATATATTAATACTCACATACCTTGTTACTAATGGACAAATCATTACAGGATGTTAAAGATTTTTTTCATGATAGGCTGCCGAAAATGGTGGAGCAATTACACTCGTTTTGTGAAATCAATTCCTCTAGTTATAATTTAGCGGGATTGGCTACTATGCGTGAGGTTTTACAAAAAGCATTTATGCCAATTGCTGATAATATTGAAATAAAAAAATCACCACCAATTAAAACGATTGATATGTCTGCAAAGACCATTCATCAAAACTGTGGCGATATGTTATTTATCCAAAAAAGGCCAGAATTAAAACAACGAATATTATTATCCGGCCATATGGACACAGTTTACGATGTAAATCATCCTTTTCAACAACTTAAATACATTGATAAAAATACTATAAATGGCCCAGGTGTTGCCGATATGAAAGGTGGTCTTATAGTTATGCTGCACGCATTAACTGCTTTTGAATCTAATGAATATGCAAAAAATATTGGTTGGGATGTATTAATCAATGCTGATGAAGAAATTGGATCTCCTTCATCTCAACAGTTTATAAATGAGATAGCAAATTCTTATCAAAGAGCTTTAGTCTATGAACCCGCGATGAATGTGCATGGTACTTTAGCTAAAAATCGTAAAGGCAGTGGTAAATTCACCCTTATAGCCACAGGTAAAGCCGCTCATGCAGGACGCGCCTTTGACGAAGGTCGTAATGCTATTGTTTATCTTGCCAAGGCAATATCAGCAATTCATGAATTAAATGGTAAACGAGATGGTGTAACAATCAATGTTGGCATGATTAAAGGTGGCGATGCGCTAAATGTAGTCCCTGAAAAAGCGGTTGCAAAAATTGATGTGCGGATCTCTAAAAAAGATGATGAAATTTTTGTAATAGATGAAATTAATCATCTAATCGCTAAATTAAAACATAAAGATTACAGCTTAGAAATTCATGGTGAATTTTCTCGTCCAGTTAAAATTGTAAATCCTGCGACCGTTAAACTTTTTTCTACTATAAAGGAGTTAGGAGATAAACTTAAACTTTCAATTGATTGGCAAGATAGCGGCGGATGCTGTGATGGCAATAATCTTAGCGCTCATGGCTTACCAGTTATTGATACATTAGGTGTGCGTGGTGGTGAAATTCATACTTCAAATGAATTTATTTTAGTAGATAGCTTGGTTGAGCGTGCAACATTATCTACATTATTACTAATTGAACTAACCAAAGAAGGAATGAGATCATGTCAATGATGTTATTTCGTAATGTAAAATTAACTGATACATCAGACATCTACGAATTAGCTGTAAAATCTGGCATAGGTATTACTACTCTACCTAAAGATATTAATGTTCTTAAAAAACGGATTAATTTATCAATATCGTCAATTGCTAAAAATTTTCATTCACCATTTAACGAATATTATTTATTTGCTCTTGAAGATCCTAAAACCTCGAAAGTTGTAGGCACTGCAGCAATAGAGGCGTCAGTTGGTTTAATAAGTCCGGCTTTTTCATATAAAGTTTCAAAGATAAAAAATGATTGTATAGATCTTAATATTAGTAATGAATATGATCTGTTAACGCTTACAAAAAATTATCAAAAAGGTAGCGAAATATGTACGCTTTTTCTAGATCCATCCTACCGCATTAATTCAAATGGATTATTACTTTCCCTCGCCCGCTTTCTTTTTATTGCTAATTTTCCCGAACGGTTTTTTAAAAAAATAGTCGCTGAAATGCGCGGGGTATCCGATGAAGATGGTAATTCACCTTTCTGGGATGGACTCGGCTTTAATTTTTTTAATATGTCTTTTGATAAAGCTGATAGGCTTAGCATATCAACCAACAAGCAATTTATTTCAGATCTTATGCCAAAACATCCAATCTATGTAAACCTATTACCTAAAACAGCTCAAGAAGTAATCGGCAACCCTCACCATTTATCAAAAGCTGCCATGCAAATTTTATTGCGCGAGGGATTTAGGTATAATAATCATGTAGATATTTTTGACGCAGGCCCAACCCTTGAGGCAAAAAAAGAACGGATAGAAACTATTGCTAAATCTTGCTTATTAAAATTATCTAATATTACAAACGATATAAAATCTCATTCATATCTTATAGCTAATAATAAATTAGATTATCGTGCAACTTTAAATCATGTATTAATTAATAATAAAGAAAAAACTTGTGCTATAAATCATGATACTGCTGAAGTTTTACAATTAAAATTAAATGATTTAGTTCGTGTTTCTCCATTAGGATAATTAATGAAAAATAGAGGTAGACACTATATAAATGGTATCTGGGTTGATGGTGAGGGTGAACCTTTTGTAGCGATAAATCCTGCTGATAGCTCGATCATTTGGCATGGCGCTAATGCTACTGAAGCTGAAATAGAAGCAGCCACTGATGCCGCTCACAGAGCTTTACCTTTTTGGGCTGAACTTTCTTTTGACGATCGTAAAGAGTATCTCAAAAATTTTGGCAATCTTATTCAAGAAAAGCGTGAACATTTAACAAAATTAATTGCATTAGATGCAGGAAAACCTCTATGGGAGGCTGCAACTGAAGTTAACTCGGTAATAGGGAAAATAAATTTATCAATAAAATCTTATGAAACAAGAACAAATGCACAACAAACTGAAAACTCAGAAGTTATAAGCAGTTTAAGTTATAAGCCACATGGAGTAATAGCTGTTTTAGGTCCATTTAATTTTCCAGCGCACTTATCTAATAGCCACATTATCCCCGCATTACTCGCCGGTAATACTGTAGTTTATAAACCTAGTGAACTAACCCCTCTAGTCGCTCAATTTATTATTGAATGCTTTCATGAAATTAAGTTACCAAAAGGCGTATTAAATTGTGTCCAAGGTAATGCAAAAAGCGCTCAAATTCTTTTAAAGCAAGATATTCAAGGTGTATTTTTTACGGGTAGTTATAATACTGGGGTTAAGATTAATAAATTTTTTAGTGATAAACCTGAAGTTATTTTAGCGCTTGAAATGGGTGGTAATAATCCACTAATAATTGATGAAATTAAAAATATAAAAGCGGCTATTTACCAAACGGTAATGTCTACCTATATTACTGCGGGCCAACGCTGCACTTGTGCAAGAAGATTATTAATACCTAATAATAAGTTAGGGGAACAATTTCTAAAAGAATTTATCAATACTACTAAAAATATAGAAGTAGGACCATATACGAATAAGCCTGAACCTTTTATGGGTCCAGTAATAAGCTACGAACATGCTCTTTTACATCTAAAAGCACAATCAGAATTAATTACAGCTGGTGGTAAGGCGCTTATTCCTATGAAATTGCAAAAGGAAAACACAGGGTTACTTTCTCCTGGAATTATTGATATGAGCTCTGTATCCTCCCCTAAAGATGAGGAAATATTTGCGCCATTAGTACAGATTTATCGCTATGATAATTTTGAGCATGCAATTAAACTTGCAAATCAAACTAAGTATGGATTATCAGCGGGATTAATAAGTGATAACTTAAACAATTATAAAAAATTCCACTCTGAAGTTCGTGCAGGGCTAATAAACTGGAATAGACCTACTACAGGAGCCGCAGGTGATCTACCCTTTGGCGGAATAGGCCGCTCTGGCAATCACCGCCCTAGCGCTTATTTTGCTGCAGATTATTGCGCATATCCAATCGCAAGCCTTGCAGAACCTAATTTAGATTTACCAACTCAATTATTAGGTGGTATTAATTTATGAATGTATATGAATTAAATATAGATGGGCTAGTTGGCCAGACTCACCATTATGCAGGACTTTCCTTAGGTAATATTGCATCAACTAATAATGCGCGAACCATGGCAAATCCACAAGAAGCAGCTCTCCAAGGCATAAAAAAAATGCGCCTTTTACATAATTTAGGTCTAAAACAAGCAGTTTTCCCACCACATCAACGACCTAATCTACATTTGCTTTATCAATTAGGTTTTAATGGTAATCCAATTAATCAAATAACAACAGCTTTTAAAAAATCGCCTATATTATTATCCGCAGCATACTCTGCATCATCTATGTGGGCTGCAAATGCGGCTACTGTTTCATCAAGCACGGATACAAAAGATAAACGTGTACACTTTACTGCTGCTAATTTATTAAGCAATTTACATCGCCATCAAGAAGCTGATTTTTCAGCATTGTTATTAGCTAAAATATTTAAAGATGATAAATATTTTTATCACCACGATCTATTGCCTAAAACTACTATAACCTGCGATGAGGGAGCCGCTAATCATAGTCGTTTATGTGAAGATTATTCTAAATCTGGGATTAATTTATTTGTCTACGGTAAATCACTAAATAAAATTAATAATCAAACAGCAGATAGTTACCCTAGAAGACAAACACTTGAAGCGTCAGAAGCAATAGCAAGAAGCCACCAATTAAAAGAGGCTGATGTTATCTTTGCTTGTCAAAATCCTAAAGCAATAGATGAGGGTGTATTTCATAATGATGTTATTGCCTTAGCTAATGAGTCAGTTCTACTTATTCATGAAGAAGCGTTTGTAAATCAAGCGGCGATTTTAAAAGAACTACGTGAAAAAGCTAATTATCCATTGCAAATCATTGAAATTAATAGTCAACAAATGAGTCTTAAAGAAGCTGTATCTAGCTATTTTTTTAACTCCCAATTAATAACTCTGCCAAAATCTTCCAATGCAGAAATGATATTAATATCTCCTTCTGAGTGCCAAGAAAATTATAAAATTAAATCAATTATTGATAGGATAATAGCTGATACAACTAATCCAATTATAGATGTACAGTATATTGATTTAAAACAATCAATGCGCAATGGTGGAGGACCTGCCTGCTTACGTCTTCGTATACCATTAAATGAACATGAATTAGCAGCTCTGCATCAAGGTGTATTGGTAAATGAAAAATTACTTCATGATTTAGAAATTTGGGTCACAAAAAACTATCGCCAAGAGTTAGCTATAGATGATTTACTTGATCCCTTACTTATAACAGAATCATTTAGCGCTTTAGATGAATTAACTAATATTTTAAAATTGGGTAGTATCTATCCTTTCCAACGTGAAAATTAGGATTTGATAACCTATGTGGCAAACTAGATTAGGAAGAATTATTTATGAATCACCAAATGGCGCTAAAGTTTATCAAAACTTTAAATACCGCTGGCTAACGCTTGGAAGTTCTGCAATCCAAACTTTAATAAATCGTCATAAACCAAATAAGTTTTCTTTATGTTATTTTAAAGAACTAAGCCTAGCTCTAAGGATAAAACCTGCTGATTGTTGTTTGCTGGGCCTAGGAGGAGCGGCTTTAGCTCATTCATTAACTCCATATATTAAAGATTTTTCCATAACGGCTGTAGAGTCTAATCTTGAGGTAATTAATATTGCTAAAAATTATTTTATGTTAGAGCAAATTAAAAATTTAAAGATTATTCATCAAGATGCGAGTCTTTTCGTTAAGGAGTCTAATCAACAATATCAGCATTTATTAGTAGATCTCTCTGATGCCAACTCATTTCCAAATGCATGCAATTCAAAAGAGTTTTTCAAAAATTGTCGTCAAAAACTTAACGATGACGGAGTTTTAGCGGTTAATTTAGCAAATTTAAATGAGCAATGGGAAATATTCACCCATATACGTGATGTTTTTCCAAATTGCACAGTTACATTACCAATTAATGGCTTTGCAAATATGGTAATTCTAGCATCTAAAAGCAATTCGATTACAAAGTTGTTAAAAACATTAAAAGATAGTAAAGATTTAAAGAAACTTGTGTGGGATACAAAATGGGGATGTATAGCAAATTTGTAGACGTGTTTTCCGGTAATTAAACTCAGATTAAGTTGATAGATACATGTATTATGTATTTTCAAACATCACAATGAACCGTAGGGTGGGCAAAGCGACAGCGTGCCCACCAACAGTACCCAGACTATTATGGGGTGGCAGAGTCAGGGGTGTCAGCGGCAGCGTCAGCAGCATCAGCAGGTTTGCCGCCAGCATTAGTAACGGCAGCAGAGGCGGCTCTTAATTTATCTAATCTAGCATCACCTCCAGTTGGTGGTAGAGGTGTAGGTAAAGCTGCAAGTGAATCTGCTTGAAAAGAAGTTCTATTAAGGGTGG
>CAMDMN010000138.1 GCA_945901965.1 Legionella genomosp. 1
CAAAGGTGCTTGCAAAGGCGCTTGTAAAGGTGCTTGCGCTGGAAGCTGTAGCGGTAGCTAATCCGAACTGGTTTTGGATTTCACTATAAGTGACAATTTGCTAGCGTGCTATATGCTCGCCAGCAAATTGCCTTAAAGTTAAACACTACTTCAGATAAAATTTATTATGCCTCCTGAATTATCATTTACTCTGCCAACCTTAACTAAGTGGCAGAAAACAAAAATGTTAGAGTATGCACAAAAGGTTCTTAGTTCCCAGCAATTAATGACCACCGCTAAAGGTAAGAATATTCTAAATTATACTTTACAAAAAAAGCGTCGGCATAAATCTATGGATCACTATCCTAAAGGAGATCGCATCGACAAAACTACTGGTGCTCAATATTTTTATCATTGCCATCGTGAAAATATAGATCTTAATGAACATGGTCATTTTCATTGTTTTATGCGCTATGACAACATCCCTAAACGCATTAAGCCTACACCTTTAGCCGATTGGAAGAAAAATTTAGAAAACCCAATGACACATCTTCTAGCAATAGCTATGGATAGATACGGGCAACCTATACGCCTTTTTACGGTAAATCGCTGGATAACATCTGAAATTTGGTATGATGCTAAAGATATTACATCTTTTTCAAAAAAATTTAAATTTAACTTAAATGACGATCCATATTGGCAAATACTAGATAAATGGGTTGAAGGAATGATTCATCTTTTTGCTCCACAAATTTCCTGGTTAAATTTACAAAGAGATGCGATAATATCTATGCATAAGTCGCAAAATGAAGAGAATAATATTTACGAAGATCAAAATCTAGAAGAAATTTCTGAAATTCAAATAAACTTAAAAAGTCAAATAGAATGGCTAATTTCAAGCAGTCAAAATTAAAATGAGTTATTATATTGATCTTCAACATGCTTGTAGTGATGAACTACCTATTTCTGATATTTTACTCAGAAAATGGACGAAATTAGCACTATCTCCTTATCGCAATTCTGCAGAAGTTACCTTGCGTTTTGTTGATGAAGATGAAATGATTAACTTAAATTATACATATCGTAATCTAAACAAAACAACTAATGTTCTGGCATTCCCAGCCAGTTATCCTAAGGACATCAAGCTTAAATACCCTTTATTAGGCGATATTATTATTTGCCCTACTGTTTTATTACAAGAATCTAAGGAATTAAATTTACCATTAGTTTCGCATTGGGCTCATATTGTTATTCATGGCGTTCTTCATTTATTAGGCTATGATCATATAAAAGAAGATGATCAACATATAATGCAAGAAATAGAAATAAAATTGCTTGAAAGTCTTGGGTTTAATAATCCATATGTGGCACAAAATGAGGAATAAATAGATTGAGTAGAGAAGATGATTCAAAATCCTGGTTAAATCGCTTAAAGCATTATTTAAAAGCTCTGCCTAAAAATAATGACGATGTAATCCGCTTTCTTAGAGAGGCGCATCTAAAATCTAATATTGATACTGAAACTCTTACGATGATAGAAAGCGTAATATTATTTTCTCAGTTGAAAGTAAGGGATATAATGCTTCCTAAGAATCAAATGATTTCTATTGAAGAAGATGCAAAATTAAATGAAGTCATTGATATAGTAACTCAATCAGGTCACTCACGCTTTCCAGTAACTGATAATAAAAATGAAGTAATAGGCATATTACATGCCAAAGATCTTTTACGTTTTCAAACTAAAGATAATGCACCTTATGATATTAACGATATAGTGCGCCAAACAAGCTTTGTCCCAGAATCCAAGCGACTCGATTTACTTCTAGCTGAGTTTCAAAATAACCGCAATCACATGGCTATTGTAGTTGATGAATACGGCAAAATATCAGGTTTTATAACCTTAGAAGATATTATTGAGCAAATAATTGGTGATATAGAAGATGAGTTTGACATTGATGAAGAGGCTTATATTAAATCACATAAAAATGGACAATATATAATAAAAGCCCATATGCCAATAGATGATTTTAACGAACAATTGAAAGCTAACTTTAGTGATGCATCATATGATACGATTGGTGGAATTGTAATGACTAATTTTGGCTATTTACCAAAGCGCGGTGAAACTATTACTATTGATAAATTTGCATTTAAAATTATTAATGCTGATGCAAGACGTATCAAATTATTAGAATGCATTGATTTAAGATCATCGGAAAAACAAAATGATAATGGAAATATTTAAAGATGGATAGTCATATCTTAATAATTGATGACAATGTAGAATCCTCTAAAATACTTGCAGAGTATTTATCAGCAGAAGGCTATAAAATTAGCACTGAATTTGATGGTCAAGCTGGTCTTAAAAGAGCATTAAATCAATCTTTTGATGCAATTATCCTAGATATAACTCTACCCAAATTAAATGGTTTTGAAGTATTAAAAGCCATTCGTGAACATAACAATACTCCGATAATTATATTAACTGCAAGAAAGGACGATATTGACAGATTAGTTAGCCTTGAAATAGGTGCTGATGACTACTTACTAAAACCATGCAACCCAAATGATCTAATTGCACGTCTTCGGTCTATTTTTAAAAGATTACAAAAACCATCCACACATAAACCAATAATTACACATCATGACATCGTTGTTGATTGCTCCACAAGAATTGCAACGGTTCTAGGTAATAAATTAGAATTAACTAATACTGAATTTAATATATTAGAAATATTAATAAAATCACCAGGACAAGCTTTTTCTAAAGAGGAATTAACTGAATACGCCTTAGGAAGAAAATATACTGCCTATGATCGATCTATTGATGTCCATATTTCTAACTTACGCTCAAAGTTAGGTGATGATCCACAAGGTGAAGCAATATTAAAAACTGTCCGTGGATTTGGGTATTTACTTGATAACAATGGTAGTAAATAATAATAGGATGTAGATTTAAAAATGAATGCAGCTGTACTTAATTTAATTAGTTCTGGTTTATTTTTTATTGGTCTTATTTTTTCTAAATTGAAAACCCTACCTTTAGCCTTTCTAAGTACATTACTTCATTTTGTATCTTTAGTTGCATTTTTAATAGGTTATGCAATTTGGGCAATAAGTGGAATATTTTATCCTAACTACCCAAGAAGACGTGAACAATGGTATGGCTTCGCTGAGTATAAACAACAATTTCAACTTGCAGCCTTACTTGGCGCTATAGCCACATTCATATGCATTATAACCCCATCTCTTATTATAACCTCAGCCTGGATTTACACTTTAAGCAATTTATTTTGGACTATTAGTGAATATCATAAAAAGGAAAATCCACCACCACATGATCATGATTTTTCAAGCACGAAACAAAATATATATTTTCGATTTTCACTATTAGCAACCTCTAGTAGCTTAGTCGCCGCTTTATCTGCATCAATTATAGTCACCTTTCCAGTTACCACCATAGTTTTAAGTACTTTTGCCACTATTTTAGGTACTGGATTAACTATTTCTTCTTTTTATTATTTATCTAAAACTCTTTTTGAAAACTTCCCTCCAGATAATATTAATCATAGTTATAATAAATTAAATAGCGGATTAGCAAATTCACCTATTGCTAATAATGATGAAAAATTTAATAATTTCGAACTAATTATTAAACCTAGTATTCAAAAATATAAATCTCAACATCCATTTTTCCAATTATCAGAAAATAAAGATTATGAAAATATTGAGGAATCATTTTGCGAATTTCAATTAACCTAAATCATAAATATGGATCAACTAATGAATAAAACAACTTCTATACCACAACTAGCATGTGAAAAAATAAAAAAACTTTTACCTGAATTTAAACCAACAATTGGCATAGTTTTAGGCTCAGGATTAGGAAGTTTTGCAGATGAGCTAGAAGATAGTGTAACCATTAACTATGATGATTTACCTGGGTTTCCTAAAGTAACCGTACATGGTCATAGTGGCAATTTAGTATTAGGCTATTTATCTGGTATAGGTGTTGTCTGCCTCCAAGGTCGGGCTCATGCTTATGAGGGTGATAATTTTGAAATTGTTAGAAATTATATTCGTACTTTAAAATTATTAGGCTGTGACTATTTCTTAGCTACAAATGCTTCAGGCTCTCTTCGTGAAGATGTGGGACCTGGTGAACTTATGTTAATAACAGATCACATAAATATGCAGCCAGGTAACCCGTTAGTAGGTCCTAATGATCAAGAATTTGGCCCAAGATTTTTACCATTAGATAACGCCTACGATATTGGCATGCGAAAAAAATTATTAAATATTGCGCACAAGGAAAATATAAATCTTAATCAAGGTGTATATTTAGCTGTCCTTGGACCAAATTATGAAACAGCAGCTGAAATTAGGGCCTTTAGAATTTTAGGAGCTGATGCTGTAGGAATGTCAACTGTACCTGAAGTGTTAGTTGCTAATCATTGCGGGATGAAAGTCGCTGTAATTTCAATAATATCAAACTTTGCAACAGGCCTATCACACTCAAGCCATAGTCATGAGTCTGTGGTATCAACTGCCAATCAAGCCGCAGAGAAATTAAATATTTTACTTAAAGAGTTTATTAATGAATTAGGATGAAATTAAATTAGTAATTGTAGCCCGGATGGAGGCGCAGCCGTAATCCGGGGATCCGTGCACTAGATCCCGGATTACGGCTGCGCCTACATCCAGGCTACAAATGATTACAACCTAAATTAAAGCAACCCACATTAACAATCCATACCAAGAATTAGAAGAAAACGCCTTAAAACTTGATTCATTTGTGTTTTGTTTAAGAAGATACTGCTGAAATATAAGAACTAATAATGCTAAAAACCAGAAGCCATAAAATATAATTGATTCGTGTAATTCTAACCCAAGATATAACCATAATAAATGGAATGAAATCTGCAACATCATAATAATTAATCGATCAAATCGCTGAAAAAGTACCGCGGTTGATTTAACCCCAATACGTAAATCATCTTCTCTATCAACCAAAGCATACATAGTGTCATAAGCTACTATCCATAAAAAATTTAAACCTAATAAAATCAACATGGTTTGATTATAAATTAATCCAGAAGCGGCATATGCTATTGGGATCCCCATAGAAAAAGCAAGGCCAAGCACTAATTGAGGTGCTTCAAAAAATCTCTTACAGAATGGATAAATAATAGTTATAGCCAAGGCAACAAAAGCATAATATAAACACATTATTGGCAGTTGCAATACAATTAATAAAGCTAATATTAACAAAATTAATAAACTTATTATCGCCCCTTTGACACTAATTTCTCCTGTAGTAATAGGCCTCATCTTCGTACGTGAGACATGTTTATCTATATTTCTATCTGCAAGATCATTAACAACACATCCAGCAGCTCTCATTACTACTGTTCCTAGAAACAAATATATAACTAATTTTAACGGCGGTGAATTAGAATTAGCAAGCCATAAAGCCCACGCAGTTGGAAACCACAATAATAAAATCCCCACAGGTTTATGAAATCTCATTAACCGAAAATATGCTCTGATTTTCAAAAATCATACCTCTCGATAGCTGGAAGTAATATCTCAATAAGATAAAAAGGAAATTTTTTATTAAATACAAAAGAAGATATTCTAACCCAAAGTGTAGATTGATTATTGTGTAACTCACTAGATAACCAGTAATACTCTAAAGTTTGATTAGAAATTGCATAATAACTAAGCTTTTCTCGCTTAACTTTAGTCTCATTAAAAATTAACATGTTGAGTGATTCTTTACCTAAACGATTAAAAAAATCAGGTGCAGATTTATAAGTGATATCTGGAATAATAGTTCTTGCATACCAACAAGGCTCTTTATTTGCAGACATTAATATTTCACGAATAAATACTTCATTACCTGTTAGATTAAGAACCTTGTTATCCCACCAACCAATCCCTTTCCATCCTTGGCTTAAAATTTGCAAACTAACATTATTAGCCAAAACTTGTAAATTAGCAGTCAAGGAATCTTGATAAGTTAACCAACGAAGTACTAATGGCGATAAAGAACACTTTAAAGGCATGAAAGCATTATTTTCAATTAACATAGATAAACCAAAGTAGGTTGAACGTTTAGGCCTAATGGCACCGCATATAAGCATAGTAACCTGGTTAGCAGCAACCAGGATCACCGATAACTGTGAAATATTA
>CAMDMN010000139.1 GCA_945901965.1 Legionella genomosp. 1
CATCTCCATGGCTAATACCTGTAGTCTCAGTATCTAATACAATTTGTCGCAAATTATTCATTTATATCCTCAGCTTGGAACTGGAAGGCACGCTACGCTCATATCATTACCCACAAATCTTGGTAGTCCATGTAGCCTTGATGCAGCGCAGCGTAATCAAGGTTTTCACTCCCCAAAATAAAGACTACCTGTACGCCTAGTCTCGTGTTTTAATAAACCTTGATTACGCTGCGCTGCATCAAGGCTACGCGTGCTAATATTAAATTAACCCTAACTCTTCAATAGCTTCATTAGCTAAAACATCCGCCATTTCATTTTCAGGATGCCCTGAATGGCCCTTTACCCAATGCCATTTTATGGTATGAAGCTCTCTTAAAGAATCAAGCTTTTGCCAGAGATCGGCGTTTTTAACCGTTTGTTTTTTAGAATTTCGCCAACCTTTAGCTTTCCATTGGTCCAACCACTCCATCATCCCCTGCCGTAAATACATTGAATCTGTATATAAATCAACCGTACATGAACGCTTTAAAGCTTCTAATGCCATGATAGCTGCGGTTAATTCCATACGATTATTCGTAGTCATCAACTCAGCCCCTTTAATGGTTTTTTCCTTACCATTATAACGCAACAAAGCCCCCCAACCACCAGGACCAGGATTACCTTTACATGCGCCATCTGTGTATATTTCTATAGTCATAAAGCTAATTCTTAAAAATTAATTACATTTTTTAATGATAACATGAAAATATCAATAATTTCTGCATGAAAAAAGTGGGGAAGAATGGTCTAAACCCGAAACCTCAATACCTACCCCCCCTTAAACCCCAACTTTTTGCGTAAATCATAATTATCTTATATTATGAAAAATGCTAAAAAAATGTGAATTATACAATATGCAATCTACTACTCATTCCCACCCACCAACTCTTAAAATTTTTTTCGGCACAGAAATGTGGGAGCGATATGGTTTTTATGTAGTTCAAACTTTATTAGCTTTATATCTTGCTCTTCATTTTCATTGGGATGATAAAAGAGTTTATGCTTTAGTTAGCTCCTTTACTGCCATTACTTACCTTTCTCCAGTAGTTGGTGGTTATATCGCTGATCATTTATTAGGACAAAAGCGCTCCATTCTTATAGGCTCTGTGGTTTTATTTATAAGCTACATTGCTATTGCTTGCTCCACAACAGATACATTTCTTACCGCATCCTTAGCAGGAGTTGCCGTTGGTACTGGATTATTAAAACCAAATATATCTTCACTATTAGGTAATGAATATCCTATAGGTTCATCAAAAAGAGAAAGCGGATTTACCATTTTTTATATGGGGATTACTACAGGGATTATTTTAGGCACAACGATTCCTAGCTATCTTGAAGAATATTTTAGCTGGCCTGTCGCTTTTGCATCTGCAGCGTTTGGCTTAATTATTGCTATTATTATTTTCTCATTTGGGATTCATAATTATTCTATTAAAGATTATCGTCCATATAATTTTCAACTAAAAAAAATCATATACGCAAGCTTACTTATGATTGCATTATGGGTAACTGCTTATTACATTCTTAATTTTCCAGCAATATCTGATACTGCATTTATAACCGTTGTAATACTATCTCTTTCATACTTACTTTACTGTGTAAAATTTGAGCGAAAAATACAGGCGAGAAAGACTTTGGTAATTCTTATCCTTTGCGTTATCTCAGTGACCTTCTGGGCATTTTATTTTCAAATGTTTCTATCTTTAACTCTTTTTATCTCCCGCGTAGTCGATCCAAATTTTTTAAGTATTAAATTCGCGCCGCCTTATTATGTTGGTATTCAAAGTGTTGGCATGATAATTTTTGGCTATTTAATCGCCACTCGTCATAAAAAAAAGGCAAATCAAGCTAAATATGAAATTATGACCGGTAACAAGTTTATATATGCAATGATTCTTATGTCACTTGCATACGCATTGATAACTATTTCATGTTATTTAGGGCCAAAATATTCCTTATTATCACCTTTATATATAATTCCCTCATATCTTATAATTTCCTTAGCCGAATTATTATTATCACCAGTCGGTCTATCAGCAATCACTACCCTTGCGAGCCCCAAAAAAGTAAGCACTATGATGGGAATTTTTTTAGTATCGCTTGGTATTGGCGGTTTCTTATCGGGAAAATTAGCTAAATTAACTGCCATCCCTATTGGTGAATTTTCAACAAGCTATTTAAAATCACATTATGCTTCTTCTTTTTTAACTCTATTTTTCATATTACTTTCTGCAACATTTCTTTGTATTTTTTTAAATCTAATAATCAAATGGTTAATGTCTAAAGATGTAACTTCTCAATAAGTCCTGAAAACTTCTTGTTAAATGTAGTGAAAGATTTCATCATACAAGCTTTTTGCGTATGTCTTGAATTACTGTTATCATCCACCGCCTTTATATTAAATCGAAAATTACTAATATGTATGATAAAAATCCTTTGTTAAAAAAATTACTTCATGAACTTGAAGAAATTCAAGCTATTGATGTTAAAGTTATAGATGTGCATGAACAAACTGCTATTACCGATTTTATGATAGTCTGCAGTGGTAGAGCTTCACGCCATGTCAAAGCAATAGCTGAATATATTATGGAAAATATGAAAGCCCATGGCTTACCAGCAATTAGCTCTAGTGGCCTAACTAATTGTGATTGGGCTTTAGTTGATTTTGGTGATTTTGTTGTCCATATCATGCTACCTGATAGTAGATTATTTTATAATTTAGAAGGGCTGTGGCAAAATCAGATAAGTTAAATTATCATTGAAAATTATTGGTAGCAAAATGCGTTTAAATAGCTCTGTAAAAAATCATCGCTTTGAATATCAATTACATAATTTTCGCTTAAGCCTTTTAGTAGCGTTAGTGTTTATACTTTCTTTAATTTTAGTTTTACGCTTAGCTTATTTACAATTTTCACAATATAAAAGATATGCCACCTTATCTTTAAAAAATCAAATGAGTATAATCCCTATTGCTCCGCCAAGAGGGGTTATCCTTGATAGAAATGGCGTAGTATTAGCTGATAATTCTCCTGTATATGTATTAGAAATAGTGCCTGAACGTGTTAAAAATTTATCTAATACCTTAGCGCAATTAAAAAAATTACTTCCCTCGATTACAGATGATGACATTATTAATTTTAATAATGCGAGAAAACAAAATCATGCTTATGAGCCTATTACTTTTAAATTAAAATTAACCCAAGAAGAAATTGCAATATTTGCTAGCAATCAATATAAATTCCCAGGTGTTAGTATTAAAGCAAAACTTATGCGCTACTACCCTCTCGGTGAAATAACCTCCCATTTACTAGGATATGTTGGCCGAATTAATGAACAAGAATTAAAAGAAGTAGATAGCACTAATTATCGCTCTACTAATTTTATCGGCAAATCAGGAATAGAAAAATATTACGAGGATATTTTACATGGCCAAGTAGGATATCAACAAATAGAAACTGATGTTAGTGGCAGAGCTTTACGGGTTTTATCTAAACAAACCCCTAAATCTGGGGCTAGGCTTTATCTTACCATTGATGCGCGTCTGCAAGAAGCAGCCTATCAAGCAATGCGCTCTAATCGTGGTGCTGTTGTTGTTATAAACGTTAATAATGGTGATATATTAGCTATGGTTTCTGCTCCAAGCTACAATCCCAATGCCTTTGTTAATGGAATTAGTACTGAAGACTATAAATTATTAGCCAATACAGAAGATCGGCCGCTTTATAATCGCGCGGTTCGTGGCTTATATCCGCCGGCATCTACAGTAAAACCATTTATGGCCATAGCAGGTTTAGAAAAAGGTGTCGTTACTATTGATACTAAAATCTACGATCCAGGTTGGTACAGATTACCCAATGTTCATCGTCCATATCATGATTGGAAGAGAACAGGACACGGTATCATTAATGTGAAACGCGCGATTACTGTATCTTGCGATACCTATTTTTACCAATTAGGTAATAAAATGGGAATAACCGCTATGGAAGATATGTTTCTGCAATTTGGTTTTGGCCAACTAGCTAATATCGACCTTTACGAGGAAGCTCCGGGATTGGTTCCTAGCCCTAGTTGGAAAAAACGCTCAAAAGGCGCATCTTGGTACCCAGGTGACACCTTAATCACCTCAATTGGCCAAGGTTTTATGCTAGCCTCCCCACTACAAATGGCTAACGCGACTGCATCATTGAGTAAACACGGAATAAGATTTCGTCCGCACTTACTAGCTAAAACTGTATATGATCAAAAAAGAGAAAAAAATTATAAGCCAGTAGAAGAAGCATCTATTCAATTAAAAGACAGGGAATACTGGAACATTGTTATAGATGCTATGCAAGCTGTTGTAAAATCTGATGAGGGAACGGCCTATCGTTTTGGTAGAAAAGCCCCATATAGCGTTGCAGCTAAAACAGGCACTGCTCAAGTATTTGGCGGCAACCAATATGAAAAAAGAAGGAATACTTATATTACTAAAGAATTAAGAGACCACTCGCTCTTTATTGCATTTTCACCAGTAGACAAGCCAGAAATTGCAATGGCCGTATTAGTTGAACATGATGTAATTGCAGCTGCTGTTGGCCGTAAAGTAATGGATGTATATTATGAAATATCTAAAGAAAGCATAGTAAATAATACCCCATTTTGGTACCCTGATTTTCTTAAAAAAGAAAAGATGGCATTGAATAATTTTACTACTCAAAATATAAAAACATTATGAAAATTAATCATTCACGCCCGATGTATCGCTTAACCAGCAAATCATTATATATAGACGTTCCTCTATTAGGTTTGCTCTTATTATTAATTTGCCTAGGCTTAATTATTCTCTATAGTGCTTCAAATCAAGATTTATCTATGGTCATACGCCAAGGAGTGCGTTTAAGTTTTGCTTTAGCGATAATGGTAGCATTTAGCTTTATTCCCCCACACAAATATAAAATATGGACCCCTTGGATTTTTGGTGTCGGGTTAATTTTACTTATAGCTGTTATGTTAATGGGTAAAATCGGGAAAGGAGCACAACGCTGGCTTGATTTAGGATTTTTTAGATTTCAGCCTTCTGAAATTATGAAATTAGCTGTGCCTATGGTAGCTGCCTGGTATATTGACAAAAAGTCATTGCCTATTTCTTTTAAAACATTAATTGTTACTTCATTATTTATCTTTGTCCCTGCGTTATTAATAGCTAAACAACCAGATTTAGGGACTGCGATCATGGTAATAGCCGCGGGCCTTTGCGTGATTTTTTTAGCAGGGATTAGTTCGCGAATCGTATTATTTATTACAGTATTAATAGGATCTGTAACCCCATTACTCTGGCATAAAATGCATGATTATCAAAAACAAAGAATATTTACTCTTTTAAACCCAGAAGAAGATCCATTAGGAACTGGGTATCATATTATCCAATCTAAAATCGCAATAGGCTCAGGTGGCGCTTTTGGCAAAGGTTTTTTAACTGGCAGTCAATCTCATCTTAATTTTCTACCAGAACATGCAACAGACTTTATATTTTCCGTAGGAAGTGAAGAATTTGGCTTTGTTGGCGGGATTATTTTAATTATACTTATGGTTTTAATTTCATTACGAAGCCTAAATATAGCGAAACATGCGCAGACATCTTATACAAGACTTTTATCAGCAAGCCTTGCGATGACATTTTTCTTTTCAGCTTTTGTTAATATTGGTATGGTTATGGGGATTTTACCTGTAGTAGGCATACCGCTGCCATTAGTAAGCTATGGTGGAACTGCAATGGTTACATTTTTGGCAAGCTTTGGGATATTGATGTCTATAAGCTCGCATAGAATTTTATTTAATAATATTCATTAGTAAGTCTTAGCGAGGTACGAAGCAATCCTGCGTCGTATAAGGTCACTGGATTGCTTCGTCGCTTTGCTCCTCGCAAAGACGTACGTTATCTCTAGAGGCCGTCATCCCGAGTACAACGAGGGATCTCCGAAATTAGTACCGTGCCACATTCAGGAGATCCCTCGTTGTACTCGGGATGACGTGAGCCGTGCTACATTCATGAGATCCCTCGTTGTACTCGGGATGACGTGCGCCGTGCTACATTCATGAGATCCCTCGTTGTACT
>CAMDMN010000140.1 GCA_945901965.1 Legionella genomosp. 1
CCAAATGCCGCTCAGACTCTAAAACGACGCCCTCTGATTCATCAAGCATCTTAACATAACCGCCAAGAGGGAAAAGTGAAATAGCATATTCAGTTCCATGTTTATCACGCCAAGATTTAAGTACCTTACCAAAGCCAAAGGAAAATCTTAAAACCTTAACATTACACCAACGCGCAACAATAAAATGTCCAAATTCATGAACTACTATTAATACGAACAAAGCTAGAAAAAAATAGAGCAAAGTTAATAACATAAAAATTCCCATTTCCACCATGTTGATTTTGCAAAAGCCCTATTACCTAATAAAAAACCAAGAAAATCCCGCATAAAATAGTGGCAGAGCTACAATCAAACCATCTATACGATCAAGAATCCCGCCATGGCCTGGTAAAATACTCCCAGTATCTTTTAGTTTGACTCGTCTTTTAAGCATACTAATAAATAAATCGCCTAATATTGAAACTAAAGCTGTAACAAATGCTAAGAAAAACCAAATAAAATTTAAATTATAATCAAAATAAAAATATCCCATACCCGCAACCAACATTGCCAATATTAACCCAGCAGCAGCACCCTCAATAGTTTTTCCAGGACTTACCTTTGGTATTAATTTATTACGCCCCCAGCGTTTACCTACTAAATATGCACCGCTATCTGTAACTGATACCAGAACTAGCAAATAGACAAAAAGACTTTTTCCTTGTGGATATTGATAAATAGCGCCCAAAGAATTAGCAAATAATGGTAATATTATCAACGAAGCTAAGCCTACAAAAATTCGGTGCCCCCAACATGCTTCTGAATTAGGAAAGGTCAATACAGCCAATAAAATTAAAACTAAAAGTAAAAAGCCTACAACCAAATAGAGTTTAAGCCAAATAGAACTTAAAACTATGAAAAACAATAATACTGGAATGAAAAGGAGTTTAAATAACAAACTATTAAGCGGGACTAATTTTGTCCACTCCCATCCGGCAGCAACCACAAGAATTAAAACCACTAATTCCATTATCCAAATATTTGCATAATAAATAATTGCTAAGACTAATGGAATAAGAACTAAAGCTGTTAATAATCTCTGCTTAAACATGTTTCCTCTCAATATTGCCATACCGCCGCTTACGCTCACCAAACCAAATTAAAATATTTTCAAATTCCAGAGCTGAGAAATCAGGCCAATAAAGATCTGAAAAATAAAGTTCGGTATATGCAAGCTGCATTAGAAAAAAATTAGAGATCCGTTTTTCACCACTTGTCCGAATAAACAAATCAGGATCAGGTAAACCATGAGAACTAAGTCTTTGTGAAAAGGAGTTCTCATCAATATCGTCAAGTTTGATATCTTTATCAACCACTTCTTTAATTAATTTTTTTGTAGCCTGGATAATATCCCACTTACCACCATAATTTAATGCAATATTTAAAATAAGCTTAGAATTATCAACTGTTAAAGTTTCAGCCTCATGCATTTTATTACATATATCATTTGATAACCTGTCTCGATCCCCCATAAATCTTATACAAACACCTTGAAGATGTAACTCAGGTATTTCTTGCTTTAACGATTCAAGAAAGATCTGCATAATAAATTCTACTTCTGCAGCAGGTCGTGACCAATTTTCACTACTAAAGGCAAATAAACTTAATACAGAAATTTTTTTCTGTAAACAAAATTTAATAACCAATCTCACTACATCAATGCCAGCGCGATGACCTTCAAATCTTTCTAAACCTTTATTTTCAGCCCAGCGCCCATTTCCATCCATAACGATAGCAACATGTTGGGGTATTTTTTGACTCAAACTACTTCTTCCTTCAATAAAAATGTCCTATAGTCTAACCTCTTTATATAAAAAATTTAAGAGAAGGTTGATTAAAAGTGGATTATTATCCTAAAAATTATCAAAATCGATTAAACACTACTGGAGAAATCCATGGCTAATGGCTTACCGCTAGTATTAATGATCCTAGATGGTTGGGGTTATAGCAAGGAAAAATCATATAATGCCATTGCATTAGCTAATACTCCTCATTGGGATAGCTGGTGGAAAGAACACCCTCATATCTTACTTGAAGCCTCAGGAGATGATGTAGGATTACCAAGTGGCCAAATGGGGAACTCTGAAGTAGGCCATATGCATATAGGGGCTGGGCGTATTATTCCCCAAGACTTTACCCAGATAAATGAAGCAATAGCAAACGGCGAATTTGCCAAAAACCCTGTATTTATTAAAACAATAAATGACATGAAAAAAGAAGCTAAGGCAATACATGTTTTAGGCCTATTTTCACCAGGTGGAGTCCATAGCCATGAAAACCATTTATTCGCATTTTTATCATTATGCGCTAAAGAGAAATTTACCAATGTATATCTTCATTTATTTTTAGATGGTCGCGATACTTCACCAAAGAGTGCAAAATCAAGCTTTGCTAAACTTAAAAAAATTCTAGAAAGTTTTCCTGTCGCTAAAATTTGTTCGATTACTGGCCGCTATTATGCTATGGATCGTGATAAACGC
This sequence comes from Legionella genomosp. 1, assembly GCA_945901965.1. Taxonomy (GTDB): domain Bacteria; phylum Pseudomonadota; class Gammaproteobacteria; order Legionellales; family Legionellaceae; genus CAMDMN01. The sequence goes on from CAMDMN010000140.1 coordinate 2,520, forward strand.
TGGCAACGAGTAGAGCCTGCATATCAATTACTAACTGAAGCTAAATCTCCTCATCATTTCAATACAGCTGAAGAAGCCTTAAATGCCTTCTATAAAGAAAATATAAATGATGAATTTATCCCACCAACTATTATTGGAAAAGGCATTCCCATAAAAGATGGAGATTCAATATTCTTTTTTAATTATCGAGCTGATCGTGCGAGACAATTAACCTCAGCCCTTATTAATAAAGATTTTGATGGCTTTGTACGTACTAAAATTCCAAAAATCTCATATTTTATTAGCATGACGCAATACGCCCAATTTCTTCCAACAAAATCTGCCTTTCCACCGATAACTCTTCACAATACTTTAGGAGAAGTATTAGAAGAACATGGCTTAAGGCAATTACGTATTGCTGAAACTGAAAAATATGCTCATGTTACTTTTTTTCTAAATGGAGGTTCTGAAAAAATATTTGCACATGAAGACCGAATTCTAATTCCATCTCCATTAGTAGCAACTTACGATCTAACACCTAAAATGAGTGCAGAAAAATTAACAAAAGACTTAATTAAAGCTATCAATAGTGGCAAATATGATGTCATTATATGTAATTATGCTAATGCTGACATGGTTGGGCACTCAGGCAATCTTAATGCTACTATTAAAGCTATTGAATATTTAGATATAGCCATGAATGAAGTAGTTGAAGCCTTAGCCAAAGTACGAGGTCAATTATTAATAACCGCCGATCATGGTAATGCTGAATCTATGTTTAATGAATCAACAAACCAAGCACATACAGCACATACTAACCAACCGGTTCCCTTTGTTTATATTGGTGATAATTGGAAGTTTATTACCACACAAGGTAGCCTAATTGATGTTGCCCCAACGATATTAAAGTTACTTGATATTAAAATACCAAAAGAAATGACGGGTAAAGCTTTATTGGAAGAAAATAATGAAGCAAAATGATTATAAAAATCAATGGATTATTAACTTAGGCTATAATTCATCTTTTGTTTTTAAAATTATTAATATATTACTTTATTGTTTTTTACTCACATCGAATATTGTCAATGCAGATCCTGCTGCCATGACGCAAACTAAAACTAAACTAAATCAGTTAGAAACTAAGATTAACAGTCTAAAACAAGAATTAATAAATGCTAAAGATAAGACATCATTACTCAATAATGAGCTTGCAAAAGTAGAAAAAAATCTAAGCTCCAATATAATGCAACTACGTATTAATGAAAAAAATATGGAGGTTAAGCAATCTAAAATCGAAGAATTAAATATAAAAATCGATGAATTAAATAAACAATTAAAAACCCAACAGCAATTATTAGCGAGTCATGTCCGTGCAAGGTACATACTAGGAGAGTACCAACCACTTAAGTGGCTGATTAATCAAGATGATCCATACAAAGCCAGCCACCTCCTAACTCTATACCAATACATCTTACAATCTCGCCAAAATTTAATTGATAAAATCCAAGACACCAAATCTAATCTTGCGATTAACCAAAATAAATTACATCAAGAAGTGAAAGATATGCAGTTATTAACTGTAGAAATAAGTAAACAACAACAAAAATTTGAACAAGATAAACTCTATAGCAAAGAAATTATTAGCTCACTTAATGAAGACATTTTAAATAAAGAACAAGGTTTAAATGAATATTTAAGAAATAAAAATAATTTAACCCAAGTTTTAAAAAATATCCTTAAGCAAAATATAGAGAATAAAAACCAACCGATTACCCTAATGCGTAATAAACTTCCACGGCCGGTAGTTGCAAATAATACAACGCTTAAATTAAATCAGGGCATTGTATTTTTTGCTAATGAAGGCAGCTCTGTTTATGCGGTTTATCATGGCAAAGTAGTTTTTAGTGATTGGCTAAATGGCTATGGATTACTATTAATAGTTGATCATGGACATGGCTTTATGACATTGTATGCACATAACCAATCTTTATTTAAACAAAAAGGTGAAACAGTTTTTCAAGGTGATCAAATAGCAACTGTTGGACATAGCGGCGGAATTAAGAAAAACGGTCTATACTTTGAAATAAGGCAAAGTGGAAAAGCAATTTCACCACTTAAATGGCTGTCTTAAGTAACAAGGTGTTGAATTTATATAACATAATGCACTAAATGTTATCTGCTAAAACAATAATAATAAAAGAAAGCAAATTCTTTATAGAATTGCCTTCAAGGAGAGAAAAATGCTTAAGAAGAAAGTTTCATATACTGTTCTCATGGCTATCTTCGCAACATCATCACTTTTTCCGTTAAATTTAGTAGCTGCTGAAGAAGAATATGATGAAAGCCGTCAACAAGCCGGACAAACTAATCAACGGATCCCTTTAGAAGATGTTCAACGTTTTTCTAATGCGATTAGTGAAATTAAAAAATACTATGTGAAACCTATAAGCGACAAAGAATTATTCGATAATGCTATCCGTGGAATGTTAAGTGGCCTTGATCCACATTCAAGCTATCTAGACGAAAATGAATTTAAAGAACTTCAAACTGCTACAAATGGAGAGTTTGGTGGTTTAGGAATCGAAGTTACCATGGAAGACGGGGTAGTTAAAGTAATCACCCCTATAGTAGATACACCTGCCTATAAAGCTGGAATTAAATCTGGAGACTATATAGTCAAATTAGGTTCAAAATCAGTTCAAGGTTTAGAGCTTAAAGATGCTGTTGAATTAATGCGTGGCAAAGCAGGTAGCACCATTGACTTAACTATAATCCGCAAAGGTACTGAGAAGCCATTAAAATTCACCTTAATGCGTGAAAAAATTATGATTCAAAGTGTCAAAAGCAAACTCCTTGATAAACAATATGGTTATATACGCCTGACCCAATTTCAAGCACAAACTGATAAAGACATGGAGAAAGCAGTAGCAGAACTTAAAAAACAAGCTGGTGGAGAACTTAAAGGCTTAGTTCTCGATTTACGCAATAATCCAGGTGGACTTTTAGATTCAGCCATTCAAATATCTGATGCCTTCCTTGATGACAGCAAAAAAGGAAAACCTGAAATAGTGGTATATACTCAAGGCCGTTTACCAGGATCTAAATTTACAGCCATCGCTAAACCAAGCGATATTCTTCATCATGCCCCAATGGTGGTTTTAATCAATAGCGGCTCAGCCTCTGCCTCAGAAATTGTTGCCGGAGCTTTAAAAGATAATAAACGAGCAATTATTGTAGGAACAAGAAGCTTTGGTAAGGGATCAGTGCAAACTGTATTACCATTGGATAGTAAGCGTGGTATAAAATTGACTACAGCTCTTTATTACACTCCATCTGGTATATCTATTCAAGCAAAGGGAATTACTCCAGATATAATAGTTGAAGAAATAGCCATCCCTAAAGGAGTTAGCAATAAAGGTAATGAACTTGATTATTCAGAGGCCGATTTAAGTGGACATTTTGCCAATCAAAATGATACAGAAAATCCACTTGTGGTCAAACAAGCTTTACAAAATAGACAAGCACTCATGCAAGAAGACTATCAACTATATGCAGCACTGACCATCCTTGAAGGATTAGCTGTCGCACAACGTTAAACAATGTGGGCAAGACCACAA
>CAMDMN010000141.1 GCA_945901965.1 Legionella genomosp. 1
TACAGGTTTAATTGTTGCTATAAAAGATAATATTTTAGTACTTGATGTAGATGGCGTAAAACAGGATTTTATTTTTTCCAATATTGCGAAAGCAAATCTGACTGGTGAGTGAGGCGAACAATGAGTAAAGAATTGTTATTAGTTGCTGAGGCTTTATCTAACGAAAAAGGTGTCTCTAAAGAAGTCGTTATAGAAGCGATTCAAGCAGCTTTAGAATCAGCAACTCGTAAGCTTTCAGGGATGGAACTAGGGATTAGAGTTGAGCTTGATCCTCGTACCGGTGAATATGAGACGTTTCGATATTGGGATGTTGTTGAAGACGAATTATTAGAGTTCCCAGACCATGAGCTTACATTAGCAGAAGCTAAACTAAAATCACCTGACATCGAAATTGGCGGACAAATTGAAGAACCTATGAAGTCTATAGCGTTTGGCCGTATTGCCGCGCAAACTGCACGTCAAGTTATTATGCAAAAAATTCGTGAAGCTGAACGTAGGCTTGTAGTAGAACAATTTAAAGGTAGAATTGGCCAGCTAGTTTATGGAACTGTAAAAAAAGTAACACGAGATAATATTATAATTGATTTAGGTGGTAAGGCTGAAGGGTTTATGCCACGTAATGAAACGTTACCTCAGGAAATGTTCCGTCCTAATGATAGGGTTCGTGGTTATTTATATGAAATACTTGAGAGTATTCGTGGCCCACAGCTTTTAATAAGTCGAATACGCAATGAAATGTTAATTGAGTTATTTCGTATTGAAGTGCCTGAAATTGGTGAGAATATTATTGAGGTTAAAGCTGCAGCTCGTGAGCCTGGTAATCGTGCTAAAATCGCGGTTAAAACAAATGATGGTCGTATTGATCCAATCGGTGCTTGTGTTGGTATGCGCGGCGCACGTGTTCAGGCAGTTTCTAGTGAGTTAGGTGGAGAGAGGGTTGATATTATTCTTTGGGATGATAACCCAGCTCAGCTCGTTATTAATGCAATGGCCCCAGCAGATATTTCATCGATTGTAGTTGATGAAGATACACACACGATGGATTTGGCGGTAAATAAAGATCAATTATCACAAGCAATAGGTCGTAATGGCCAAAATGTAAGGCTAGCTAGTCTATTAACTGGTTGGACATTAAATGTAATGACAATTGAAGATTTTGAGGGCAAAAGTCAGGAAGAATCAACAAAGTCAGTTAATTTATTTATAGAACATTTAGCAATAGATGAAGAGCTTGCTCAATTATTGGTAGCTAATGGATTTTCTACTTTAGAAGAAGTGGCATATGTACCAAAAGAAGAATTATTAGCAATTGATGATTTTGATGAAGAGATCGTTGAAGAATTACGTAATCGTGCTAATGATACTTTACTTACTCAGGCTTTATCTTCCGGCGGCATGGATAATAATTCACATGCGAGACTTTTAGAGATGGAAGGCATGACAAAAGATCTTGCTGAAAAATTAGCGGCAATTGGTATTATGACAATGGATGAGCTTGCTGAGCAATCTGTTGATGAACTTTTAGTAATCGCTGGAATGACAGAGAAAAAAGCCGGTACTCTTATTATGAAAGCACGTGAACCATGGTTTAGCGAAGATAAATAAAAAAGGTAAATGTTCACGCAGCACGTCATCCCGAGTGTGGCGCGGGATCTCTTTGAAATATAGCACAATGCTACATTCCAGGAGACCCCTCGCTACGCTCGGGATGACGTGCTGCGTGAGCAGTTACGAAAAAAGTTAGATATTTAGTATAATGGCTGGTTAGTAACGGCTGAAAGGGGATTAAATTATGGCAGATGTGACGGTTAAACAATTAGCTCAGGTTGTCGGTATCCCTGTTGAGCGCTTATTGAACCAGTTACAAGAAGCTGGTCTTGCCATTAATGATGAACAGCAAACAGTAAATGAAGATCAAAAGAGAGTTTTGCTTAATCATTTAAAAGGCGGTTCTAGTACTGAGGTACGAACAGCTCCTGAGAGAATTACTCTAAAGCGTAAATCTGTGTCGCAAGTTAAAGTTGGACACGATTCGCATAGTAGTAAAACTGTTAATATCGAAGTTCGTACAAAAAGAATCTATGAGAAACGTAATCCAGAACCTGAGCCAGTTGAAGAAGTAGAAGAAGAAATTAGAGTTGAAGAAAATATATCGGCATCTACTGATACAGAAAATCAAGTTGAGAGTCCACAAGAATCTTCTTCCGCATCAGAACAAGTTGATGGTCAAAAAATTGAAACATTAGAGGTTATTGATCCTTTAAATGTAGTTGTCTCAGATGTCCTAGAAGTAGTTCATCCTGTAGTTTCTGTTGAAGTTAATACAACTGAACGAAAAACAGCTGAAGAGAATAAGCAAGATAAAACTAAGAAAAAACCTGATGAAAAAGAAGAGCCAGATACTAATAAAGTTGATCATAAAAAAGGTAAGAAAAGATCTAAATATTTACCACCAATACAAGAAGAAGACAATGACAGTAAGTCAATGTATGGTAAACGTAATAAGGGTAAAAAACGTAGATTTAATGAAAAATCTGACAAATATCTTGAAGCAGAAGAGTCGTTAACACATGGTTTTGCAAAGCCTACTGCTCCTACTATTCATGATGTATTAATCCCCGAGACTATTACTGTGGCGGAATTAGCCAAACGGATGTCGGTGAAAGCTGCTGAAGTTATTAAAGTTATGATGGGTCTTGGTGCAATGGCTACAATTAACCAAGTAATTGATCAAGATACAGCTGTTATTGTTGTTGAAGAAATGGGTCATGTTGCTCGTCTGTTAAAAGAAGATGCGATTGAGCAAAATTTAGGTGATGTTCTTTCTAAAGGAATTAATAGTGAGTCAAGAGCGCCTGTTGTTACGATTATGGGCCATGTAGATCATGGTAAAACTTCATTACTTGACTATATTAGACGCACCAAAATTGCAGCAGGAGAAGCTGGCGGAATTACGCAGCATATTGGTGCTTATCATGTAAGTACTCCAAAGGGCGATATTACTTTTCTTGATACCCCAGGTCACGCAGCTTTTACGGCAATGCGTGCTCGTGGTGCACAAGCTACTGATATTGTTGTCTTAATAGTTGCAGCTGATGATGGTGTTAAACCACAAACTTTAGAAGCTATTCAACATGCGAAGGCTGCTAAAGTCCCTATTATTGTTGCTATTAATAAAATGGATAAGCCAGGAGTTGATACTGAGCGTGTTATGACAGAATTATCAGGCCATGAAGTTGTTCCCGAACCTTGGGGTGGCGATACTATGTTTGTTAATATTTCTGCAAAAACAGGACTTGGTATTGATGCTTTATTAGATGCTATATTGTTACAAGCTGAAGTTTTAGAGCTTACGGCACATACTGATGGCGCTGCAAAGGGCGTTGTTATTGAATCAAGATTAGATAAAGGGCGTGGTCCTGTTGCAACTATACTGGTACAAAATGGTACTTTGCGTAAGGGTGACATCCTGCTTGCCGGTCTTCAATACGGAAAGGTGCGTGCTTTAGTCAGCGATAATGGCACATCCGTTAATAGTGCTGGCCCCTCAATGCCGGTTGAAGTATTAGGCTTGTCTGCAATTCCACATGCAGGAGACGATGCAATTGTTGTTCCTGATGAAAAGAAAGCACGTGAAGTTGCCTTGTTTAGACAAGGGAAATTTAGGGATATAAAATTAGCAAGACGTCAAAAATCTTCAATAGAAGGCATCCTTGAGAATATGACTGCAGCTGAAATGAAAGTTTTAAATGTGGTTTTAAAGGCAGATATGCAAGGATCGGTTGAAGCTATAGCTGATGCTTTAGTTAAATTATCAAATGAAGAAGTAAAAGTAGAAGTTATTTCTAGTGGGGTTGGCGGTATTACTGAGTCTGATGTTCACCTAGCGATAGCATCTAATGGGATTATGATAGGATTTAACGTACGTGCCGATGCTGGAGCTAAGAAACTTGCCGAAGTTGAAGCGGTATCGATGAATTATTACAGTATTATTTATGAAATTGTTGATCAAGTAAAAGCTGCTCTAACTGGTATGTTGGCACCACAATTTAAAGAACAAATTATTGGTATTGCTGAAGTTAGAGACGTATTCCGTTCACCAAAACTTGGTGCTATTGCTGGATGTATGGTTATTGAAGGTTTAATTAAACGAAATAATCCTATTCGTGTATTACGGGATAATATTGTAATTTATGAGGGAACATTAGAATCATTACGACGCTTTAAAGATGATGCTTCTGAAGTACGTCAAGGCTTTGAGTGTGGAATAGGCGTTAAAAATTATAACGATATTCATACTGGCGATTTGATTGAAGTTTTTGAGACCATTGAAATTAAACGAACTTAATTTAGTTAAGATAAGTTAATGCGTAGGGTACGCGAAGCGATAGCCATATCATTCCCACAAGTTACAAAAAAGTGTAGCCTTGATGCAGCATAGCGTAATCAAGGTTTATTATAACTAAAGACTTAAGGGTATGGATAGTCTTTGTTTTTGGGAATGAAAACCTTGATTACGCTATGCTGCATCAAGGCTACATGGACTAAGAAGATATATTGAATTAATTGTAAAAACCGGGCGCGCGTGCGTTCCCGGTTTGGTGTTTTGCTCTTAGCCGGACGGCTATGGACCAAGGCCCAACCTATCGTAGTATATTTGTCCAAATAACAGTATCTAAGGGTTTTTGTATGGCCGCAGATTTTAAAAGAACAGATCGAATTGCAGAAATGATGCAACGTAGACTTGCAGAAGTTATTCAGCAAGAAATTAAAGATCCTCATTTACCTAAGTTAATTACTATATCAGCAGTTAAAGTCGCAAGAGATCTTAGTCATGCTAAAGTTTACTTCACAGTTTTTAATGATGATCCTGCTGCTACAGCTAAAATATTAAATTCTGCCGCGAGTTATTTAAGAACAATTTTGGCAAAGTCGGTAAAATTACGCACCGTACCACAATTACATTTTATTTATGATGAATCCATAGAATATGGCAAACGCTTAAGTCGTTTGATAGATAAGGCTAATGATTCTGAAAATGACAACGAAGCTTGATATTGATGGGATTTTATTGGTTAATAAACCACAAGGATTGACATCAAACGCTGTATTACAACAGGTTAAAAGGTTATATAAAGCCAAGAAAGCAGGCCACACCGGAAGCCTTGATCCACTAGCTACAGGTATGCTGCCTATTTGTTTCGGTGAAGCTACTAAATTTTCCCAATATATTTTAGATGCTGATAAATGCTATGAGTCTGTAGGGCTTTTAGGCATAAAAACTAATACTGGTGATGCGATGGGTGAAGTCATTGCAGAGACCACGTCATTTGATATAACGCTTGCTGAATTAAATTCTGTATTAGAACAATTTAAAGGGCAATTAAAACAAATTCCATCGATGTTTTCTGCTTTAAAGCATGAAGGTAGGCCTTTATATAAATATGCTCGCGAGGGAATTGAAATAGAAAGAAATGCTCGAGACATTAATATATATAATTTAATATTAAATCAATTTAACGGTAAAGAAATTTCTTTAACTATAACATGTAGTAAAGGCACCTATATTCGTAATTTAGTAGAAGATATAGGCGAAGCATTAAAAGTTGGCGCGCATGTTACAAGCCTTCATCGTGTATATACCGCAGGCTTTGAATCAGAGCCTATGTTTAGCTTAGATGAATTGCAATTAATGTCAGAAGATGAGCGAACGGCACTATTAAAGCCAATTGACTGCGCTGTTATTCATTTACCAAGAGTAGCTATAAATAGTTTTCAAGCTACTGAACTTTATCAAGGGCGAGTAATTAGCCTGCCTATTGAAAACAAAATAAATGGCCTTGTTCGTCTTTATGAATCTGATGAAAAATTTATAGGCCTTGGTGAATTGCATGAAGATGGACTATTAAAAGTTAAACGATTATTGACTAGGCTAAGTTAAGTTCATCCAGCGTTATTTAGATTCTGCCATTGTTTATATGATCAGCAACGTAGCCTTGATGCAGCCATATCGTTCCCCACAAGTTAATTTTATCTTGGCAAGTGAGCGGAATCCGAGCCACGACCGTTAG
>CAMDMN010000142.1 GCA_945901965.1 Legionella genomosp. 1
ATGGTATGAGACTTGTATTATTTGAACCGCTAAATTAAATTCAGCTTGTAATAATGGTTTTAACGGAGCATATACAAAATCAGTTACTACGCCAATAAAAAATTTCCCACGATTTACTTTAGTAAATTCATTTTCAATGCGTGGAATCAGGGGTTAGGGGAGCAATGGAACAGCCAAGTCACTTAAGCGTATTTCTCCTATTCTTTCACCGTACTGATACGATATTTAATTTGCACAAAACCTCAATCAATTGTCCGTGTGGATAGATATTGTAGTTCAAATATCTTACTTCAAGGATCCAAACAATGATCGACCACTTCCCAAAAGAACCGGCACTAATGTGATGGTCATTTCATTGATAAGGTTATTGGCTAAAAATCCCATTTAATGGTGTCCCAGGATTGGAAATTGCCGAGGAATTACATAACAAAGGCTTACTCGTTTTTATCTTCTTTCCGGAGAGTATTTAGCTCCCGGCGAAATACCTGCCTATCTGACGGTGATTTTAATACATAGAAAAAATCAAAGACAGGTAAACTAGCGGCGAATAGAGTTTCCAAATTTTTTCGTCTAATCTAAGGTGTCGAATCTCGAACGTGCCATACAAATTCATGAATTATAATAAACTTGCATTATAATAAACTTGCATTGTTAAATATTTGGCCTTTATGATAAAATGAGCGCCTAATGTTTTTAGGAGATTTTCATGACCAGACAACAAATGATCGCGCAATATGATATTAAAGAACAGGGGTTAAAAAATTTATTAGATGATCTTTCTTTAAAACAAGAAGACGACGGTAATTTAACAATTATCCGACAAGCTTTAAAAGGTCATTTTTCAGACTTTAATTCTCCATTAGTAGCTCCAGCTACCGCGCTTATAATGCAACTTGAGAAACTAGGGTATGCAGATCTAGCAAAAAATTATGGAAGGTATGATCATAATTTTAGACCACAGCTACTTAATCAATCTTCTGGGCTTCAAAATTCTATACATACAACGTTTCAAGCGGTTAAACCTGTTAGTGCAACAGCGGCTGACTCATCCCCACAAGCACCTGGCGGACCATCAGTTTAATAAAATAATTTTTTTAACATAAACAATTAATCGAGGGAATTTAGTTATGTTTCAACCATCAGCTGAAAAGAAACTGTTAAGTGACCATATGCCATTTATTGGCAAAAGCAAAAATGAGTGTTTCATTGGATGGAATATTTTATGTCAAATGAAGTTTAGTTCTGAATGGAAATATTTCAATAATGGATTTATGTGTCCTGATGAAACACAAGAGCAATATGCTAATCGTCTTATGCATATTGCAGCAAAGTTAAATGCGGCTGCAACAACAGAAACACCAGCATTTATCTGTTTGCAAGAATGCCCTGAAACCGATGCATCCCGCACCCATTTTGCCGAGGCACTTAAAAAAGGTGAGCTTCAACACTATGGTATAAATTTTTATAATAACAATGATGATGAATATTACTTAATTACTTTATATGATGCTCGACGTTATACCCCTGTCGATAAATTATCTGAAGAAATGTCTCATGTTCAACTAAGCGAGGGATTAAAGGGTAGAGTACAACCTTTGGTCTATTCTTCGAATAAAACAGGAGAAGTTTTCTTAGTAATCAATGTGCATGCAAATTTCTCGAAAGATGTTAAGCAAGACGTTAATGCCTTATACCAACGTGCAAAGGAGCTAGGCATTAAAAATATTATTCTATTAGGAGATTTCAATAGAGACTTAGTGCTAGAGTCTGATGATTACTCCAAACATGATATTTCTAAAGCGTTAGATTCCAGCCATCGTTTAGCAGGTGATTTATATGTAAGCGCCACACATGGTGCGTCATTTTGTACTAAATACGATAAAGAAACCGAAAAGAAAGGACAAGGACTTGAGACACGAGATGGCGTAATATCTACTTTTCCAGTGGATACTGTTTGTATGACAAATGCCAATTCGCCAGATGTAGCACTGTCATACACAAGAGAAATATCTCCACATTTAAGCTCCATTCCTGATGGCTTTTTAGAAAAATTATTACCAAAAATAGATGATGCTACTAGCAGTGCATCTAAAGCACCTTCAAAATTGTAGTTTTTTTTGATTATAAAAAGTAGCCATTTTAATGGCTACTTTTGCTTAAGAGCCACCATGAATTCTGTCATTCATTTTGCCGCTTCCTTCAGGAAACTGTTGTAAGATAATATTCTTTTGATCGATCCCATGATCAGGAACAGGAAACTTCTCTGTAAAAACACATAATAATAGTTAGAGGGGTTCCTTGTTTCGATAAACGCTGAACTAAAGCAGTTGGTATCTCTGCTGAGCTAGATACACAAGGTCGCAGCTGTTCTGGAATTGTGATTATTTGACTACACAAGACAACCACGGGCCAGATTTCCATCTGGCACTCATCAAATGACAATACTTTTTCATAAGAATTTCTCCCCATAAGCGGTACAAAGTGGGGTGTAATTAGTCTTGCTTTAATTGAGGTAACTTACCGGATTTTTTTTCCAGTTTCTTTTCATCGGATTTTACTCTGCGTTCAAGTTTCTTGATGTCTTCTTCAGGAAGTAAATTTTCTGGCTGAATATTACGTTGGCCAAGCATACCTCTAACACTCTGATTGTTCTGAATATGTTCTCTGGTAATTTCGGTTTCTCCCTGTAAATTTTCCTGTAGTACATTATGATTGGTCATCTCAGTAGCAAGGTTTTTTGCAGCAATAGTCAATGTTGGTAGAAAATCAGCTAACGGGCGAACTTGTGTAATGCCATATTTATTTTTCATTTCTTGAGTGCTATGACCACCAAACAGGGCTGCATCGCCTTTAGAGCGAATACGCCCAAACCCTGAATCATCTATTCCTCGCTCATAGATGTTTTGTGAGAGTGTTTTTTCAGATTCACGGAGTTTTTCACGCGCATCTAGTCTGGCCTGCAATCTTAATCGGTCTTCAATTAATTCTTGTTTGCGAGTCTGGACGGCGAAGTAGCTTTGAGCAAAGGCGATGGGTTGTTTACGTGGATCACCGTTTTGAGCAATCAGGTAGCAGGCATAGCGTGTGAGCATAATGTCTTGAATGGGGCGTTCTGATCCACTACCGATCTTGACCATTTTCGTGACGCCACGAAAATGGTTATTCTCGTCATAGCCCGTTGTTTTGCAAGACTCAATGGCTCTACTGATAGCCGTCATGAAATTTTCCCATCGAGTGTATCCCAATGGTTCTTGAAGCTCCCTAGCAAACCAAAACTCAACATCTTCATCAGGTATTTTATGACTTAATGCATCAAATTGATTTTGTAATTCTTGCATCACTTGTGTATCCATGAGCGGGCCTCCATAACGGTTGTATTGGTCAATATTATTGTTTTATGGTGATTGTCGCGCCACTGGAACGACAATTACCTGCATGATGCAGGGAGTAAGGGAGCAATAGAAAAGCCTAGTCAGTTTAATAATTCTTAGATAGTGGAATTTATCTATTTTCATGTATTTAATCCTGACTCATTGATTTGTGGCTTATAAACGATAAATTGTAGCTTTATGTACATTGAAGGTTTTCGCAACTTCACTGACTGATTTATCTTCTTGCAAAAGACGCTTGGCCAAAAGTTTTTGCTCTTCATTCATTTTCTCAGGGCGACCAAAACGAACACCTCGCTGCTTGGCAGCAACGCGTCCAGCGCCTGTCCTCTCACGGATTAAATCACGTTCAAACTCAGCAATACCTGCAAATACCGTCATAATCATTTTACCTGCATGAGATGTTGTATCTGCCCATGGCTCTGAAAGTGAACAAAATGATGCATCTGCTATTTTAATTAATTCCACTAGCTCTAATAAATGTTGTGTTGACCGAGCCAGTCTATCCAATTTCCAAACAACGACTACATCGTCAGGGCGAAGCTGATCAAGCAACCGTTGTAGTTCAGGGCGTTCTCTTTTCGCCCCAGAAATTTTTTCCTGGTAAATACGACCACAACCAGCTTCTTTTAAGGCGGTCAACTGCAGCTCTAAATTTTGATCGGTGGTTGAAACACGCGCATAACCAATTTTCATTCTCGGTCCCTTAAATTTGTTTGCAAATCATACCGCAAAAGAATAGACTTTTGCATCTAATTTTTGCAACAAATTTGAAGTAGGCAATATAAGCCTTCATTAAAAGTTGCAAATCTTTCAAGTTTTGCAACATCACTTTAATTTATTTGGATAAATATGCCTGTAAGTTTTTTATCACCAGCCCAACGGGATAATTATGCTCGATACCCTGATAACCTATCATCCGATATCGTTGCCAGCATTTTTTTTCTGGATGACCAAGATCTTGAATGGATAGCACGCAAACGTGGTGATTTCAGTCGATTAGGTTACGCCTTACAACTTGTAACAGTTCGTTTTCTTGGAGCTTTCATTACTGATCTTATGGCTATACCTAATGCAGTTGTTAAGCGAGTTGCTTCTCAAGTCAGTATTACAAATGCCAATGAATGTTTATCAATTTACCGAGTCAGTAGGCAGCGTTGGCAACATTCTGTTGAAATTCGATCTCGTTATGGCTATGTTGAGTTTGCGGAGAAAGGTAGTCGTTTTCGTCTTGGGCGTATATTATGTGCCTTATGCTGGACGGGCACTGATAGACCAGGAGTGCTTTTTGATCATGCAATCGCTTGGTTGTGTACAAACAAAATATTACTACCTGGTGTTACAGTCTTGGAGCGCTTTGTTTCTGAAATTCGCTCCAGGATGGAATCTCGCCTATGGCGAATGTTAATTAAAAATTTATCTGATTCGCAACAAAAAAACCTAAAGACACTATTAGAAAAAGATAATGATGATGAACATCAATCATTGCTTGATAAGTTACGTAAAGGACCTGTTCGGGTTAGTAGTCTGGCTTTTGTACAATCTCTAAAACGGGTAGAATCAGCACGAGCCTTTAGTGTCGAACTTCCTTTATCACGTATTCCTCCTTCTCGTATCGCGACACTGGCACGTTTCGCTAATACAGCAAAAATTACTGCTATCAACAGGTTACCATTTGAACGTAAAATGGCCACACTTGTTGCATTTGCTCATCATTTTGAAGCAAGTGCCCAAGACGATGCGCTAGATGTACTGGGCATGGTATTACGTGATTTATTTTCAAAAGCAAAGATTGCAAATAATAAAACACGGCTGCGTACTCTAAAAGATCTCGATCAGGCGGCTGCCACGCTGGTGGACGCCTGCAAATTAATACTGAATTCCGAATTCTCTGATCATGAGATCCGGGATACGATTTATGCAACAGTGGGTTATGAAACTCTTATTTATGCCGTTAAAAATGCAAGTGCGTTAATCCGACCACCTGGGAATATTTTTTATCAAGAACTTGAGCAAAAGCAAAAAACAGTTCAGCAATTTTTACCTGCGTTCCTTCGTGTAATAAATTTTGATAGTAATCAAGCAGGAAAGCCTGTCGTTGATAGTCTTGCATGGCTAAAGAGTAAAAAAAATGATGCACCACCAATGGGTATCGTTCGGAAGTCGTGGAAACGCTATGTTGATATAAAAGATGGGGGCTGTCTCATCAATCTATCATCTGATAAACCTAAACCTACTTGGGGCTCCATAAAGAAACTATTAAATAACCAGGACGGTATGATTTTGCATGACAACAAACTTTTTTACGCTGATTTTATCAATAAAAAAGTAGCTGAAATTAGTGTATCCCAAGAGAAGCAAACCGATATTGAAGAACTGAAGTTATCCATGCCAACTCTGCAAGAAGTTTATAAAAAGGCGGATGACAATGAGTTCAAATTAATCATTTCTATAACAAGCCGCGCCAACAAAGAGACCACAATAGACCGCATGGCCTATACGTTTTGCGTCCTTGATAAATTGCAATCAGCATTAAAACGTCGTGATATATTTATTAGTCCAAGTTGGCGGTATGCCGATCCACGAGCTAATCTTCATTCTGGTGCAGAATGGGAGGCGGTAAGGCCGATGATTTGTCGCTCACTGAATTTAACA
>CAMDMN010000143.1 GCA_945901965.1 Legionella genomosp. 1
GTGACATAAAAATAATGATATGATTATTACGAATTATGGGCGGTAGATTCCAGATAAATCTACTGTTGTCTGGTATAGACCAATTTGTTGAGCGAACAAGCTGTATAACTTCACGTTGATCAATTTACTTAGCTATACTGTTACTCATAGCAATTTAAAAGAATAGATAGGAGTAATTATGGATGCATCACATTTGATTATTCAATTTGGATTCACAATCAGCCTATTAGCCAATGCCCTGCTCTTTATCCCCCAAATCATTGCCATTAGTAAAAAAAATCTGCCGAAGGCGTTTCGCTAGTGACATTCGGTGGATTTAATGTGATACAAACATTTACTATGTTTCACGGATTATTGACGCATGACTACCTACTTGCCGCGGGATATCTTTTGAGCATTATTACCTGCGGGATAGTCTCCGCACTAATCATATATTATAGATACATTAACCATTGTGAGAAGGCCTAACAAGCACCTTTGAACCTTTATTGAAATAATTTTCTCACATAGCACTGCGCCACAACGCCAACTATATGGGACTATTTCTTGTTGTTTATTTTTTGCGCCATTAGCGTATATTATGCTATAATGCGCGGACTTACGTCTTACGTTGCTAAATTTAATCACATAGACTTAATCAAAAAAGGAATAAAAAAATATGATAACCAATTTATCACTATTTCCCCACGATGGTCAGATGGTTATTAAAGACATAGTTCAACGGATTAATTACATTGATTTAATGAGAAATTTGCTCGAAGAATTTCAACAGGCCCTAAATTATTTTCAAAACAATGAGCTTTATAAATTTGATGCACAAGTTGGTGAAACTCTCTGTCAAATTAGAGCCTATAAAATATATACGTTACAAAAAAATTCATTTCCAGTATTTTTTGACGAGTTAAAAGAATTAACGATCGCTCTAGACAAAACAATACAACAGCTAGAGTTGCACACAAAAAAATATCACGCGCTTTTAAAACTACACAAAAGCCAGCGACCTGATTATGTACGTGCTCCTATAACATTAATAGATTTTTTTTCAGATTTAGAATGTGTTATTTCTATCCATGAAAATGAACTCTTTATTTTTATATCATATTTTCTATGCCGATATAATATCGTCGATACAGATAAAATTCCGACATCAATTGATTATACTGAAATCGCAAAAAATCTAAACTTATCACGTAGTTATTCTAAGAAACTAGTGCATTTTTACCAAAAATCACTCTCAGAACTCTCCTGTACATTCATATTCCAGCTATTAACTGAACTATCTGGAAAAGACGATTTAAAACATATTCTACCGAAACTGCATAGACAATCAGATGAAGGACGAATGGTGTTGCCATGTTATTGTGTTACAGAAATTATTGTGCTGCATATGATTGATACAAGAGCAGATCTCGTTCTATTAGTTGATGTAAAAAATGAAGACGGAAATGAGAAGATGGCCTTTTACTTGAAGGGCTCAAAAGATATCAATAATTTTAAATTAATGCCTCTAGATGAAACCAATGATAACAAACCTTGTGTTGTAATGTATGGCGCATGTTTAACAACTAATGTATTTTTTAGAGAGACATTCCAATCAGAACTTATATCATTAGGACTAAAACATATTATTTTATCAAATAATGCTGCTCATCCACAATATTCTGGGGAAACATTAAAACATTTCAAAGATGACCCATTCCTAGCATTACTCGATGAAGAGCCACATAAACTTTCTAAAATTGATACTCTTTTGATAAAAAATTTATCTAAGGAGCTATCACAAATGAAACAGTTAGCGGAAAAAATTGGTTGCACCATTAACAACCAAGGTCTATTTCTGCTTAAGCATATTTATTGTAATCAAATCAACGCTTATACAGAGCACTATCTACCTGTTATACCACCACTAGCTACCCAAGGAATACCAAGCATTAAAATACTCTTAGCGCATATCTGACCTATACTTATCATAATAGTCGTTAGAATTGAAAATTCGACGATGCTAAGCCCTTTATTTTTCTTAAGGAATTATAAATGCTTTCGAATCCAAAAATGGTGGCTATTGAACAGATTGTGCCGAAGATGCCGGGATATGTCTATTTATTAGACAATGATGGTTTTTATCAATGTTGCAATGAATCTCAGGCTGGTTTATTTGGATTAAACGTAAGATCCGAGATATTTCATAAAACTAACAGAGAACTACCCTTTTTTGTTGAACACCCTGAATTAATGGGGATTTGGGATACTAACCATTGTCTAGTTATGCAGTTGGCCACATCCTTGCAACTTAATGCACCTAGTCAAAATATAGCAGGCCATATTTATACTCTTACTTACAACTACATCCCACTATTAGATGATGAAAAAAATATAGTTGGTATATTAGGTATATCTCTGGATCTTCCTGAAACAAAAAATAAAACTAACTGTGAACAACAGCATAAACAAGATCTTGCTTTCAAGCGCATAATCGATAATCTTCCTGAGCATGTTTATTGGAAAAATAAAGAGGGCGAATATTTGGGTTGTAACCTATTGCAAGCAAAAGATCTTGGTCTTGAACGCTGTGACGATATAATTGGAAAAACTGATTATGATTTATCACCAAAAGATAAAGCTGATGCATTTAGAAAAATTGACAACAAAATATTATCCAATGGTGTACAGATTGCAACAGAAGAGATTGTTGTAAAAAATGGTGAAAGTACCGTTGTTTTATCCAAAAAAATTCCTCTTTATGACGATGACAAAAATATAATTGGCCTACTTGGCATCTCTTTTGATATTTCTGAACGAAAAAAAATGGAAGAAGATCTTCGCAAAGCCAAAGAAGCTGCTGAAATAGCAAATCAAGCCAAATCAGAATTTTTACGAAATATGGAACACCAACTTAGAACGCCATTTAGCGGGGTGTATAGTATGGTTGAACTTTTAGCTTCAGATGAGGCTGATCTCAAAAAGAAGGAGTTATTGGAAATAACGTATCAATCTGCTAAAGAATTCCTTGAGTTATTAAATGACATCATTGATTTCTCTCGTAATCAAACTGAAAGCACTATTGTCTTGGATAAAAAATTTGATTTACAAGAACTTATTAAAAAAGCCATTACCATGCAGCGAGCAGCAGCTACAGCTAAACATTTAAAATTGATCCAAAAATATCCTGCTAATATTCCTTCAATATGGATAAGTGATCCAAAGAGGATTCAACGTATAGTTCTAAATTTATTATCTAATGCTATAAAATTTTCTTCAAAAGGAACAATTAGAGTTAAAGTAAAATTAGCAAAAAATATTGATGAAAAAAGCAGCATTATTCAAATATTTGTAACCGATATGGGTATTGGTATTCCCGCTGACAAACAAGAACTTATTTACGAAAAATTTTATCGAGTATCTCCTGCCAATCATAACAAATACACAGGGGCTGGTCTTGGTTTACATGTTGTAAAGGAATTAATTAATGATTTAGAGGGCGAAATAGAAGTAATATCTACTGTTAATGAAGGAACAACATTTATTTGTACTCTACCCTTAAAACATCCGTTGATTGATGATATTTTATCTAAGAATGACCTAACTAAGGATTAATTTTAAGACTTTAAAATTTTTTTAGCATCATTTGAAGAGCTATATGCAATTACTGCTTTTACGTCTTCTTTAGTAAATGGTTTGTCAAAGTACCCCTCCATTCCATATTTAATGGCTTTTTGTTTATATTCTTCTTGATCATGCGAAGTTACTGCCATGACTGGGGTTGTTTTATTTAATTTTGATTGTAATTTAATGTTGGCCGTTGTTTCAAAACCATCAGGACCATTGCCAAGCCCTATGTCCATTAAAATTAAATCATATTGATTTTCAAGAGCCTTTTCTAAAGCTGTATGACCATCATCTGCCAGATCAACTTCGCATCCTTCGCCAGTAAGCATCGACTCAATAGTCATTTGGGCTATGGGCGTATCTTCAACCACGAGAATTTTCATAAAAAATCCTTAGATTAATATACAACTCCGTTAACTAATAATAGCACAAATTTTTAACATTTGAGTTAACACTATTTAACTTGCTCTGTTATTTCTTCAGTACCTTCTTCGTTGCAGTCAAATCAGCCGCAATAGATTCAAAGTGAACAGTAACCGCTCTTTTTTGTGTAACTATAAGGCTGGTGGCATCTTTAATTTCATCGTTGATAGTGACCAGGGCATATTTTGCCGGGTTGAGTTTTATAACTGATGCGGTTAACTCTAGCTTGAAGTTTTTGGAGCACATAGAAACGAAGAGGAAAAAAATTCGTTTCTAAAGTTTGTTTTGAATGATCTGTCAAAGCCTATGCCACATAAATTATATCAAGCGACAGTTAAAAAAAACCAGATTTAACACGAGGAGCATGGCTGCTAGATCTCTGGCTTTCCAAAATTGATTTGAGAGATAAAGATAGTCTTTGATAAATGTGTTCATCTGAATATTCGCCATCAATGCATGCAGCGGCAGGGATGGAGCCAATACGCTCAAAGTCAAATTTATCATATAGTCTAATGGCCGGTGCATTAAACGATTTTACTTGTAGTTCAAGTGAATGAGTATTTGTTGCCTCTGATTGTTCGATAGCTAATTTTAACAATTGGCTACCAAGACCTTGATGCTGCATTTTGTTCAGAACGCCCATAACAAGTTTTGCACGGTGACCTGTACGGGTAAATCCAAAACTATCAACAATAATATGACCTACAATTTCTGGACCAAGAAAAGCTGCGATAACAAAAGATTTATCAGAGCCATTAAATAGATTAAGAAATCTTTCTTGATCTGCTACAATTTTGTCATCATAAAAATTACTTTCGTGTTGCATAAAGATAGACGATTCATGAAATAAATTTTGAAAGTAAGTTAAAAGCAAACCAGCTTCAGAAAGCTCTGGTGATCTAAGAATTATTTCGTTATGATCAATCTTGAAATTAATGGGATGTATTTTCATTATTCTCAACTGAAGTTCAATTTTATCTAAATATAACATATTTTAAAGGAATTAATCATGGTTGATGAAAATAAAAAAATAGAAGATAAAGTTCAGTCTGAAAAAAACATAGATGTTATAGAAATAAAAGAAATCACTCTTGATGTTATTGATAATATTTTCGGCGATACAAGGCACGCAACGTGTGGTTCTTATAATTTATAAAACATATCTATTATGTTAATAAATAATATGAAACTTGGAGCTGGTTATAATCCGGCTCTTTGTGCCGGATCATTAGAGCTTCCTAATAATGTAGAACTTATTGAGTTCGGATTAGCCGAATACAGTTACGTTGCAAGTACCTTTGAAAAAAAAACAAATCTGTCACTTCATATTGCAAGATCTCCAATTACGGAAGATAAAAAAACTCAAGTTAAATACCTAGAAAAATTGAACGAAAAAATCAATAACAACAGATTGCATTCAATAGGGTTTCATCTATCGGGGGAACGAAATAGCGGTATAGGACGTTATGGATTTACATCTCACTACACTGATTCCTCTACAAAACGTGAAAATGCAATAAGGTTTATTAAGTCTTCACAAGATCTTTTTCAAATCCCTATTTGGATTGAAAATGCTAATTTCTATAGCGGTTCATTTAATGAAGTGTTAAAAAATTTTGATGCTATCACTGATATTGTATATAAAACCGATGCGAAACTTATTATAGATTTAACGCATCTATATATTGATGTTCGTAATGCAAGCGGAAATATTTTTGAGATAATAAATGTAATACCTTGGTCTAATGTTGCGGAAATTCACCTGTCTGGAATGATTGTTGGGAAGGACGGTGTTTTTCATGATGGGCATAACAAACCTATCAGCGAACAAATTTTCGCGTTATTTAGCGTGATAAGTGAAAATTATTTAGATAGTTGTAATTTGTTCGTTACTGTTGAGCACACAGACAAAGATTGGATTAATCATCAAGAAGAATATTTCCATGATTTTCATAAAATCACAGGGATATTAAATACAAAGAGAGACGAAATCAAATCTAAAATAAACA
>CAMDMN010000144.1 GCA_945901965.1 Legionella genomosp. 1
CCAATTTATAATCGATCTATCCAAACCCATATCATTACCAACAAAGCTGTCTAGCTTTTATAGCCTTGATTTGTTACTTGTGGGTAATGATATGATCTGTGACCGTTAGGATAGACCGAGTGAAAGTCTGCTATCTTCTTTGGCAGCAATGTCAAGCTCATGACTTGATCTAGATTTAAATAAACCAACTGCAATTACTAATCTACTAGCATCTACATCTTCAAAGCCTTCTTTTTCAGCTAAGGCTGCACTTACCAATGAAATTTCAGATGATTCTGGTGATAAACGAGGATCTGATGGTGTAGGAGAAGTAATTATTGGATTTTGACTACTTGCAATTAAATGACTAAGCTCTGCCATTGCCACTTCTATTCGTGGTAATAAATTAACTGTAAATATTGGTCTATACATTATAATTAAAGCTTCTGCTTTTTGGTATAAAACGATTGCATCTTCTGTAGAGTGCATAATAAGATATTTTGCTTTTGCACATAATGACATAATTAAATGAAATATTATCCTTTCAAAAATACCCGTCTTTTTATCAGATCCTTCATAACTGATATATATTTCTAAAGCTTTTTCGACAACCCTAATAGCATTGTCATATTCTTTTTTTAATTTATAAACAATTGCTAAGCTATTATATGCCGTAAGCTTTTTCATTGCATAGGAACTAACTAAACTTGGAGAATCATAAATTGCAATCGTATTTTTAAATGCTCTTATAGCTAATGGTAAATTATTAGCTTTGACTAAATCACCACCAATTTTTATCATAATTAGTGCAAGCTTAACTAATAAATATCTAGCCCCTGCCCTTTCAAAAATAAATTCTTCTGGCAATGATGTTAATGCCTCTAATAAATAATCTTTAAGCGTAGTTAAACTAGACATCATTTCTGGCAGGGATTCTTCAGGAAAAGTTTTAAGTTTAAGCTCATGATCATGATATTCAGCAAATATATTTTTAGCACTTATATAGCTTATTCGACCTCGAGTTTCACCTAGTATTTTTGCTATATCTTCTTTTTGTTTACTATCTAGAGATAGAGTATACGCCTTTTCTAAAATTTCTTGAACAGGTAGAAGTGCTTCAATAAAATTAGATTCCATCTCTTTTGCGGCATCTTTAATATCTTCCTTATGCTGCCAAATCATTCCTTTAATCTTCAATAAATATTCATCTGGATCAAAATAGCGTATTTTAGCATTTGCGATTACCATATGTTCGAATAAAGCATCTATTCGTTTCATCCCGTCACTAATACCATGAGCTAGCTGGTGTTGAGAATCAATTTGCGTGTCACCTAGAGCAATTACAGTTGGTAAATCTTCGCGCCTAAAGGCCACTTGTTGTAAGGCTTTTGCTTCTGATTTAAATGCAACAAATCTTGGTTTTTTTGATGGTGGTAGGTGAGTATAATTTATAGGGTGGCCGTAGCATTCAAGGACTGTTTTAACCCAACGATCGTAATGTTCAGGTGCTAAATTCGGTGGCGTATATAAATATAAACATACTTTACCTTTGCCAAAATAAGCTCCATAGCAATGTGGGAATCTTAATTCATTCCAACCAAGCTCTCTTAGTTTAATTAGTGATTCTGCAATATGAAGAGGATGCATTAATTTCAAAGATACATCAAAATTTAACCAGTAATAAGCTAAGCTTTGTGAAAGATCTCTCCATTTACGTTCATCACCAATATTAACATAAGCAATAAAATGATTGGCTACTGGAAATTCGGTGATTTTTTCTAATTGAAATGGTAAAGATACAGAAATATCGTTTACAGCATTTATTACAATGCGACGTGATCCTGTGCAATCAAATACATATTCACAATCAATTAGTTCTTCTTTCCCTTCGGCATCCGCAACAACTAACCGAGCCTGACTTAGCGCATCTTTAGGTTTTATTTCTATAAAACGTTTATTTTCAATTTTTATGCCTAAACGTAATGCTATAGCAAATAAATGGCGTTCTAAATCTTTGATATGACCTATTTTGTCAACAGGCCAAAAACTTTCACCTATTCCAATTTCTGCAGATCTAAATACATCAATATTTAAATGTCCAGGACGAGTGTAATCACCTCTGCGGGGATCTAAGACTATTAAATCATCAACACCTTCTTTTTTTAATTTAATAGCCGTATATAACCCAGCAGGCCCCGCGCCGATTATGATATACATCAAATCACCTAATAATTTATTTGATGATTGATTATAGGACAGATAACTTAATGTTTTATTAACGATTGGAATTGATTTAATATAACAATTACAAGGTAAAAAGTTGAAGTTGGTTACTTATCTTATTCAAATAAACATGCTAATTTATTGTTTAACATAATATCCCAGCGATATGAAAAAAAACCTACCTGCAACACCACTAATAGGCCTAGGAATAAAAACCATTTATAGCTTTTTTCTCTTTCTTTCAGCTTAGCATCTTGGGGCTTCGGGGCTTTGTTCATCTTTGCTTGCTTGTTGTTTCAATTCTTGATGCAATACTGATATGTTCTCTTCCAAACCATTTATTTCATGTTGAAGGTCATAGCTGATACCCGCCATTCCTGAAAGTCCATCAGATCTTAATTGTTTAACAAAGGACTCAACACTCATCTGTTTAATTTGACCATTCCAACTATCTGCATAACAAATTTGATCATCCACCACACCATTAATTACCACGCAATGATCATTAAAAGGACTGCCGGTATTTATCTCGGCCATAACCGGCCCGATTTCATAAAGATCTGTTTTAAGTGCTTTGATAAAGGCCTCTCTTCCCTCAGCATTTACGCGTGCACTTATATAATCCACCTTCCTTATATCCGATGTGATATTGTAGAGATTTTTTATTTCATCAGCAGACCTAAAACCACTCAACAAACTTTTGTTTTGTACTGCGTGGTAAGTGCTGCCCAAAGATCCATGTACACCATTTAAAAATTGAATGTAGACATTTATTTTAGCTAAAATAGCTGCTGTTTTCTCTGCTGCTCCTGGAGTAACATTCAACTGAATAGCTTCTTTTTTTAATTGATTTAATTTGTGTAAAACGTCTTCTATTTCTATTTTTTGAAAATGATTAATCATGGCTGCTGAAGTATCACTACAGCTATAAAAAGTTGGTTGTTTTTTTATGACATGCTTTAGTGGATAAAATATATTTCCGACTAAATCAAGACCATGCCTTTCAGGAATAATTTCATCCGTTGTTTTGCAATCTTTCTCAGGACTTATCTTCCCATACGCGCGCGTCTGTCGCATTAAGGCAAGCATTATCTTATTGGGACTTGATACCTCAAAATAGGCTGACGGGACCGCATCTCGTGATTTACTGACACCATCGTGACTTTTAACTGGTTGAGCTAATAATTGCTCACTTAAAAAGTTAATTCTATCCCGTGATTTTTCAGTTGATAAGAATTTATCTTTAGCTATCAAATATTTTTCTGCAAGTTCGATAATTTCTCTGTATTTTTGGAGTGTATCGCGGTAGATCGGAATAAAGCCTTCATTTTCTTGACATTGAATCTTTTGGGAAATTATACGCTCTCGCATATTAACGATAGTATTCCTAATAACTTCCCATTTTTTAGCACTAGTCACTTTCAACAAATTGAAGCGATTCAGTTCAAGGTCAGAAAACTGGCTTGGGGTTAATTCCCTCGAGTCATCTTCTTGCTGATCTAGCCCTTCGGTTGCCTTTTTTTGAAATAACGCCATGGCATCTATTAAACGCTCATTTTCCATAATTGCGCCCATATAATAACCTCATAGGTTAATAATAGCACATTAACGTGGAAAAATGGTGTTAATCAGAAATGGATAGTTTAAAGCAAAGATTACGGAACAAAGGCCAACCCAAGGGATAACAAACCCTCAGGCCGACAATCTGGTTGCCATATAAACGGAAGGAGTTGACGCTGGAGTATTTATATTAGACATTTTCCTGCTGAAAACGACTAATACTATCCATAATTTCCTTCCGGGCAAGCTCAGGGCCTTCCCAGCCGTCTATTTTAACCCATTTCCCCTCTTCTAAATCTTTATAATGAGTAAAGAAATGTTCAATTGCTAATAATAGATGCGGTGGTAGGTCTTTATAGGTTTCAACAGATTCATATATTTTTGATAATTTAGTAATCGGGACTGCAAGTAATTTAGCGTCAACTCCTGATTCGTCGGTCATTTTAAGCACACCAACTACACGACAACGAATTCCTATGCCGCTATTTAAAGCTACTGGAGTAATTACTAATACATCAACTGGATCGCCATCTTCTGATAGGGTTTCAGGAATATACCCATAATTAGTTGGGTAAAACATTGGTGTTGATAAAAATCTATCAACAAATAATGCACCGGATGCTTTATCAACTTCATATTTAACCGGCTCACCATGCATAGGGATTTCAATGATTACATTAATTTCATTCGGTACATCACGACCACTACTAATACTTTTTAGACCCATTTTTAACACCAATAGATTATAGAAAACGAGATATTATGCGTAAATTATTTTTAAAAGGCAAAAAATATATTTACTTAAGTAGAAGTAGCCTGATTAGCAGCAACCAGGATCCCAAGATTAAAATCCTGGTTGCTGCTAACCAGGCTACTATATTAGCCAAAGGAGTGAGCGGATCTAGCTTCATCAGCTTCAATTATTCCATGTTTTCTAAAGAATGTAATCACCTGCGAACCGGCATCTAACGCTCTAATCTGCTTTCCAAATAAAGCGTTTGTTTTTTCAAAAGCCTCTGCTAAATCTACTGGATCACTTGATGATTGATTTAAAAATTCAGCCAATATACCCATTTCTGCAAGGCTAATCATCTGTATTCCAAGATCATCATTAGAATGAGCTCTAGTATATTTATCAAGGCTATTCATTAATTGATGGCCTTCTTCAATAATTTGTACTGGAGTCATCGATGTACTTGAGGCACCTGCAGCGCTAATATTTAAAGGCCTATTGGCGGCATAGATTGCTAGACTTTTTCCAAATGATATAGCCTCTTCTGCAATAACGGCAATCCCTCGTAATAGATCTCTACGGGGTGCAAACATTGAAGCGGCAATTGATCCTGATCCATGAATACCTAGAGTAGTTAATGAATCTGTCATCGAAGCCTCTAAACTTTCCTCTTCTATTACTGCCATATCAATTAGACTACTAAGTCCCGTCCCCGTTGATTTAAATACAGCTTGAACTATCTTAGCAGCTATTTTTCGACGCAATGGATCAAGATCTTCCAGTGCAATAGAATTAAGGGCTTTGAAAAGCAAAATCAAACAAATAGAACCTGGCTCAGCATATTTTATAGCAATTTTACCAAAAGCATCTTTAATTAAAGGATCTGCTTTTCTATCAAGTAATAATTGAAGTGCTTTAACCTTACCATTTTTTGCCGCATAACTAAGGGCCGTAAGACCATCTTGATCTTGCACATTTACATCAGCCCCAAAAGCCAATAACTTCTCCATCATGTCGATTTTATCTAAAGTCGCTGCAAAGCTAAGTAATGTGCGCTTTCTATGTGGATCAGAGGCATTAATATCAATTAAGTTTTTACTAAGTAAGCTCTCTAGTTCTGCAGTTGTTGGTTTAAGGATAGCTAAAAAATACTCTTTCATGGAATTTCTCTTTGCCTATAAAATGGACGCGCATTATTGCATAATTTAAAGCAGTTTGGCAATAAATGTAGCTCAGATCACCTTGACTTAGATTAAATTTGTGACAAATGCAAAGTCTCGGTATAATCCTTTAAAATTGCAAATATGGCGAGGATATAATGGACTGTTTATTTTGTAAAATTGCGGCAGGAGTTATACCTGCAAAAAAGGTGTTAGAGACTGATGAGATCATAGCTTTTTATGACATTAATCCACAAGCTCCTAAACACTTACTTATAATACCAAAAAAACATATTGCAACAATTGATG
>CAMDMN010000145.1 GCA_945901965.1 Legionella genomosp. 1
ATCTGCAGACTTGTGGGTAATGATATGGCTGCATCAAGGCTACATTGGCTTGTCATTGTGAGCAAGTATATGAAAATTGAAAAACGTAGGAAACTAACTTCAGCATCATTGCGAGATTTTGACCCGTCATTGTGAGATTTTGACCAGTCATTGCGAGGTACGAAGCAATCCAGAGTTCGGAGCACCGTTTGCTGGATTGCTTCGTACCTCGCAATGACGCCTCAAAGTTAGTTCCTCATGTATTTCGGGAGTTGTATACCCATTCGCAAAGACGTTAATTTGTGTCGAAAATCAACACACTAAAAAAACAATAAGGAGGTCATCATGGGATTAAGCGGCATCAGTCCATTATCACTAGTTTTAATTTTATTAATCATTGTAGCCTTATTCGGCACCAACAAAATAAAAAGCCTAGGTTCAGACCTTGGGCATGCTATTAAAAATTTTAGAAAAGCATTAAATGAAGATGAAGATAAACCAACATGAGTACCGAAATATTATTAATCCTTATAGTAGCCTTAGTAGTTTTCGGCCCCAATAAATTACCCATGTTGGCACAACATTTAGGTAAATTAATTAAACTTTTCAATTCTTACAAAGTTAAAGCAAACCTTCTCCTACAACAGCAACTAAATGAACAACAATTAAAAGAAAATCTACAAAAAGCCAAATCTGCTGATAATACATACCTAGAACGTAAATAAATTGTAAATTTCATTTGCCCCGCGGAAAAATTTTAAACACGTGTGCTATTATTTGACAATATAGCTTTATTTAATAAGGCCGCCTCGTTTTCTATAGGAGAATTTTAAAATGTTAAAAGAACTTGATTATATTCGGGAATATAGCAGACTAAATACTGCGTCAATAAAATTAGAAAGAGATTCCAACGATCAAGAATTTAAAGCCGCTTGCGCAAAAGCGAGGGAAGGGGCATTGGCGGCAATTAAAGCGTTAGGTATTTTAGAGAGTAAAGCTAAGGAAACCATCTGGATTGCTGATGAGACAAATAAACAAGCTTTGGCAGCTGCCGATAAAGCGGCAAAGGATTCCTTAGAAAAAATGAAAGCAACGATGAACCCACCTGCCCCTACCGCTGCCCCACCAACACCGCAAGAGATTGGTCCTGTAACCACATCAGTAAGCACCGCCAAAAAAGACGGATCAAAGGATGACAAGTTAGAAGATAGTTTAATTAAGGCATATAAGAAATACAAAGGGGAAATGGAGGCGAAAGGAAAAGGTGTCGGTTATAGCGAGCCAGAAATTGATAAAGCTAATAATTGTGTCAAACTTTCATTTCCAAGCATCGAAAGTCGTGATGATTTCTTGACAAAATATGCGCAAGAAAATAAAGACACCCCATTATTCGGTATACAACTCGGACCAGATGGTAAAGAAAAAGAATTTTTAATATGTCATGGAGGTGAATTTTATAAAGGAACCCATGATGAGTTGCAAGAAAAACTAAAAACTAAACCAGATGCATTAGCATATTTCAACGCTCAATATGCTGTCCGCCCAGCACAATTTAGAGCGACTGAAGCTCCTGCACCTGCTGCTAGCGCTACACCTCAAAACATGAGCACTCTAACCCCACCAACCCCCCCTAATGAACCGAGTTCTATTCATGATCAGCAGACTTTGGGTCCTTTACACGAACCAGCGGATGAGTATGAGGATGATTTTGAGGCAGAGGAAGAGGAAATTGAAGAGGATATTCATGCGGAGGACGATGAAGAAATAGTACAGCCAGCAACACCACGGCCATATTAATGTAGCCTGGTTGCTTGCAACCAGGGTTACAATCAGGTAAATCCCGGTTGCAAGCAACCAGGCTACATTATTAAAATTAATCGCCCAAACATGTGTTAATAAATAACAAGCTCGCTCAACTTCAGCCCAGGAATAACGCACACATTTCTTTATTTAAACAACCTATGGTTTTGCTCTAAAAAACAATAATATAGCCTTGCATGAATCCAAATATCTAAGTATCTTACGAACCTTAAAAATTTTATTTTAGGACTTAATACTAAAAGACTAGTCTTAAGTCCAACACAACTCTTAGGAGAAGGAATGAGTCGCGTTTTAACTTATACCTGTTGGCTCGTATGTATTATTATTGGAACATTTGCTTTTGGTGCTGTTGCATTAAATTACGGGGAAACAATCAATGCTAGGTGGCTAGTAACCGTAGCCATTATGATTTTATTTATTGGCTATCGTTATTACTCGTTGTTTGTTGCTAAAAAAGTAATGCTACTTGATAAGAACGCAAAAACTCCTGCTGTTCGATACAATGATGGCCTTGATTATGTGCCAACCAATCGTTTTATTTTATTTGGCCACCATTTTGCTGCCATTGCAGGAGCCGGTCCTTTGGTAGGCCCGATACTTGCCCTGCAAATGGGATATCTACCCGGAGTTATCTGGATCTTAGTCGGCGCTATATTTGCCGGAGCCGTTCAAGACTTTACTATATTAGTAATCTCCATGCGCCATGATGGGCGCTCTCTTGGGGCCTTAGTTAAATCAGAGCTCGGTTGGATCCCAGGGGTTATCGCGCTATTTAGTACATTCATGATAATGGTAATAATTCTCGCAGTTCTTGCTCTTATTGTCGTCAAAGCTCTAAGTAATAGCCCATGGAGCCTATTTACCGTAGGCGCTACCATTCCAATTGGTATTTTTATGGGGATTTATTTACGCTTCATACGCCCAGGTTATGTTGGAGAAACCTCTTTAATTGGCTTAGTTTTACTAATG
Organism: Legionella genomosp. 1; assembly: GCA_945901965.1. Taxonomy (GTDB): domain Bacteria; phylum Pseudomonadota; class Gammaproteobacteria; order Legionellales; family Legionellaceae; genus CAMDMN01. The sequence continues at coordinate 2,770 of CAMDMN010000145.1, forward strand.
GCTGCAATTATCTTCGGCGGCGTTATCGCAGAAAATCCAACTTTAAGCCCTATGTTTACCTTTAACGGGGAACAATTAACCTGGATGGTAATAGGCTATGGTTTTGTTGCCTCAATTCTCCCTATTTGGCTACTGCTAGCCCCTAGAGATTATCTTTCAACCTTTTTGAAAATTGGCACCATACTTGCATTAGCTGTGGCTGTATTATACGTAGCTCCAGACATTAAAATGCCAGCTTTTACACAGTTTATTGATGGCACGGGCCCAGTTTGGTCAGGTTCTTTATTTCCATTTTTATTTATCACGATCGCATGTGGCGCGGTATCTGGATTTCATGCGCTAATTGCCTCAGGTACTACACCTAAAATGGTAGAAAATGAAACTCATACTAGAATGATTGGCTATGGCGGTATGTTAGCTGAATCATTTGTTGCGATCATGGCGTTAGTTACAGCCTCTTGTCTTGAGCCAGGCTTATATTTTGCGATAAATAGCCCACCAGCATTAATTGGAACAACGGCTGAAAATGCCGCGCAAGTAATTTCACAATGGGGATTTATCCTAACACCAGAAATGATTACCGAAACCGCGCGTAATATTGGCGAGAGTACAATTTTATCACGCACCGGTGGCGCACCTACACTTGCAATTGGTATGGCGCAAATTTTTTCAAAATTATTTGAAAGCAAAGCATTCCTCGCCTTTTGGTATCATTTTGCAATTTTATTTGAAGCGTTATTTATTCTTACGGCAGTTGATGCTGGTACGCGTACGGGAAGATTTATGATGCAAGATTTAATCAGCACTTTTTTTCCATCAATTCACCACACCCGCTCATGGGTTAGCAATATTTTATCAACAGCGCTATGTGTAGGCGCCTGGGGTTATTTCCTTTACCAAGGCGTAGTTGACCCAATGGGAGGAATTAACACCCTCTGGCCTTTATTTGGCATATCAAATCAAATGCTTGCGGTAATTGCCTTAATCCTTGTAACTGTAGTCTTGGTTAAAATGCAAAGAACAAAATATATTTGGGTTACTTTGGCACCTATGGCCTGGTTATTAATTTGCACACTTACCGCAGGGTTTCAAAAAATATTTGATGCAAACCCCAAAATAGGCTTTTTAGCACACGCTGATAAATATCAAGAGGCGATTAAAAATGGCTTATTAGTAGCGCCAGCTACTAGTGTAAAACAAATGCAACAAATTATTTTCAATGATCGCATAGATGCTACTTTAGCCTTGTATTTTACATTAGTTGTTATTGTCTTATTGATATTTGGCTTAATATCTTGCTTGCGGGCATACAAAACATCAAAAATACCGGCAAAAGAAATTGGTAGTTTATTTGTTAATGCAGAAGTTACTGAATAGGGTTAGAGTTTAATCTATGTTTAAAATATTTAAAAAATTTCCATTTTTTATTGTAATAGATCACGCCCCTATAAATTTTGACCAGTCATTGCAGGATTTTGACCCGTCATTGCAGGATTTTGACCCGTCATTGCGAGCGGAGCGAAGCAATCCAGTGGCCTTAAGATGCTCACTAGTCCACTGGATTGCTTCGTCGCTACGCTTCTCGCAACGACGGTTTTACCCTTCTGACCTATTACTTTTTATTAAACAAACGCTAAGATTAATGATTGGAGTACCTGACTATCAAGCCTATGTTAAACATATTAAAACTAATCACCCCGATAAAAAAATCATGGCTTACGATGAATTTTTTCGCGAACGACAGGCTGCAAGATATTCTAGCTCAACAAAGGGGCGTTGTTGTTAGCCATATGATTCCCCACAAGTTACAAATCCGTGTAGTTTATTTGAATTCAAGACTTAAAGATTGGATAATCTTTGTTTTTGATAATGAAAACCTTGATTTAGCTTCGCTGCATCAAGGCTACACTGATTTGTAACTTGTGGGTAATGATATGACCGCAGGGGGCAAAATATTCACTGGTTAAATTTAAAAATTTGATGAATTTTATTGTTTTAATCCCAATGAAGCGTGCTCTAATGTAGTTTCAAAAGATAAACTTCTCGCATGAAAACCATACCGTTGTAATCCACTCTTAGCACTCGTTCCTTTCTTTCCTAATTCAGAAGATGTAAGCGCACCCACAGACTTAAGTAGATCCACAACAACTCCATGATTATTTTTAATGGCCCAGTCTAAAGGAGTTAACCTATTATCATCATAAAATCGATCATCAGTTAGATCTAACTTGGTCTGCGGATTCATATGAACCTTTTTCTCTAACAAATAGGCCACAATGTCATAATTCCCCGATGCTGCTGCCCACAATAACGGCGTTTGATTATATTCATCTTTCACATGAGCAAGACCTGGTGATAGAGAAATAAATGCCTTAACTTCTTCCAATAGGCCGAATTTAGCTGCCACATGAATGGCATGCGTGTATTTTTGTATAATTCCTTCAAGCCGAACCCTTTCTGGCTGAAGTAGATAAGGCATATGCTCTACATCAATCCCATTATAAGGATCATCTTCACTAGGATTATCTGATACAAAAGCTTTAAGCTTGGTTAATAGTGCGGTGGTAATTTCAAACTTTAAGTTAAGGGATAAAAGGGGAACTATAGCCTCTAATTTAATTTTATGCATAGGATCAAGCTTTATAAATAATAATAATTGCTCCATTATCTCTTTGGTTACTTTAACCTTCCGTCGGGATAACAAATCAATAGCCATAAGAGCTTTGCCAGAAAGATATTCATCTTTTATATCTTCTGGTGGAAGAGATATCTCTAACCACAACAACGCACTAGTAACAAGTATTGTCAGAGGTGCATTACTTCTGTATTTATTCAAGTATTCAAACATTAACTCCGTTCCATCGCGTAATTGACGCTCCGTAGCAATAGAACCACGACGCAAAGCATAATCAACATCAATACAAAAAATATCCCCATTAAACTTACGAAAATTATCTGTGACATAAGAATCAGCAATAATAGTTCGATCATTTTTATAAATAGCTAATACCTTATTGGCAATTTCCTCATCGGTAGGAATTTCCTTTCCTAAATAAGGCGCAACCCAGCCATTTTTGACCAAAAAAGCCGGATAAGTGGGATTTAATGTATTCCATTTTCTGACAGCCCGATTATATTCACTTAAAA
>CAMDMN010000146.1 GCA_945901965.1 Legionella genomosp. 1
CATATCCTAGCATCGGATAATGCATTATTCCATACAAAACCCTACCTTCCTGCCGCAATAGTCAGGATTACGACCAATCTTACGCCGAACACTTCTTCTTCATTTGTTTAAGAAGCCCTCTTATCCGAATTGAAGATTACAGCTACCTCTAACGGTCGTGGCTCGGATTCCACCAGACAATGCCGTCCCATCAAGGATCATCAGACTTGTGGGTAATGATATAGATGGAGCGGAGCGTAATCAAGGCTACATTAAGTAGCCTGGTTGCTCGCAACCAGGATTTACCAATAGGGAAATTTGATTGTAATCCTGGTTGCAAGCAATCAGGCTACTTTTGTAAGTTCTATTTTACTCAATAGGCGCGAAAAATTTTGTTATGTCGTCTTCTGACAATAAAATTTTACCGGAAAATTCCGAGCTAAGAATACCCTCAAATAATTGTCTTTTCTTAACCTGCATTCCTAAAATAACTTCTTCTACTGTCCCTGCTGTAATAAGCTTATATACAAAAACAGGCTGCTCTTGGCCAATGCGATGGCTTCTATCGGTTGCTTGATCTTCAACCGCAGGATTCCACCAAGGATCATAATGAATCACTGTATCTGCGCGCGTTAAATTAAGACCTGTTCCACCTGCTTTTAAACTAATTAAAAAAATAGGAGCGACTCCATCTTGAAAATCACGGACAACTTTTTGTCTATTTTGCGTTTTACCAGTCAACTGTAAATAAGGATACTTCCTAAGAATCAATTCTTTTTCAATAAGGCTTAGCATCGAGGTAAATTGTGAAAAAACCAGAACATGACGCCCCTCTTCCATCAGGTTATCAAGTAGCTCCATTAAACTATTTAATTTAACTGAACTGCCATGCGCCATCTCAGCTTCAGGTAATGAAACCAATCGCGGATCACAGCACACTTGCCTTAGTTTAAGTAAAGCATCGAGTAAAATAATATGGCTCTTCTGCAGGCCATTTTGCGAAATTGCTAAACGTACTTTTTTCTCCATAGTCATACGTATAGCTTCATAAAGATCGCGCTGTGCACCTGATAACTCTAACATTCTCGTCATTTCAGTTTTAGCGGGTAATTCACGTACCACTTCATTTTTAGAACGACGAAGCATAAATGGACTTACCCTTCGAACCAAAAGCTTACGCCTATCATTGTCAGAATCTTTTTCTATAGGAACTCTAAAAAATTGTCGGAATTGTTTTGTAGTACCCAATAAGCCCGGCATTAAAAAATTAAATAATGACCATAACTCGCCCAAATGATTTTCTAAAGGAGTACCAGTTAAACATAGTCTATGTTTACCCTTGAGCTGTTGCACAATTTGCGTAGTCTTAGTTCTTGAATTTTTTATTGATTGAGCTTCATCTAATATTAAATAATAAAAATTATAATCTAAAAATCTAGCTTTATCGCGTTGAATTAAACCATAAGTAGAAATAACTATATCATAATCATCAAAGCTATCATTATGTCTATCCGAGCCATGAAAAACTAATACCTTTAAGTCCGGCGTAAAACGTTTTGCCTCATCATACCAATTCCATACTAAGCTTGTGGGAGCTATAATTAGACAGGCTTTAGTTAATCTAGATTGTTCTTTTTCATATTGTAAATGGGCAAGTGTCTGAACGGTCTTGCCAAGCCCCATATCATCAGCTAAAACTCCGCCAAATGCTAATTCTCGTAAGAATTGCAGCCAATTTAAGCCCTGATGTTGATAATCACGCAATTCGGCCTTAAGACCTAAAGGTATTTCAATAACTGGTAGTGCAGTCGTTGTTGTTAATTTCTGTAATTGAGCTTGCAATTCTAATGTGCCATTCCACCTAGCTGCAATTGCTGATAATGCTAATTCAGCCTCTTCTAATAAGACTAATTGGTAACGATTTATTTCTATTGCCGGTTCTTTATTATTTGTATCTCGCCAATATTGCATGATCAAACGCAATAAAGGCTTGATTCTTCCCATAGCAATAGATAAAACCACCCCTTTTCTAATTGGTAATTTTATTATCCGATCATCTGTATAATTTTCAAGTGTTTGGAAATCATATTTTGTAATTAAATCAACAACTAAAGGCACAATACTTACTGGTTTATCATCAATTAAAATACCGAGTTGATAAGAAAAGAAATCATTAGTGCTAGAATTTATATCAGAATACCACTCTACATCATCTGCATTTAAAATTTCTTCGTTATATAAATCTTTATGAACCGAATAAGATTCATAATTATTTGAGGATTGAGGCGCATCTTTAGTTCCATGCTCTCTTGCTTCAAGCTCAAATAATGAAGCCGCTGCATGCTTACAATTAATACTATATTTACAATTACATCGTGCTTTAAATTTAGGCCAAACTTTTAAATCTATATGCACATCATAAATTTGACTTGTACTTCCTTTAACCCGAGCCTTTAGTAGACCATCACTTAACCTAACATTAAGAACATGCCCTTTTTTTTGATATTCATTTCCCCGCTCTAATATAAGAGGAGGAAAAACAGATGTCATAACTAAAATTGCCGACTTCAGCATAATTTCACTCAAATAAATTATAAATAATAAAATTCATCAATTATGGTCATAAGACCAATCTTATAATATGCTAGATACCTAATTCATCAAAACTTAAAAGTCTAATGTCACAATCTCTATCAATACTAATGGCTCAAATAAACCCTACAGTAGGTGCTATTGACGCTAATAAATCAAAAATAATTGATATAATTAAAAAACATCAATTAAATCACGACATTATCGTCTTTCCTGAATTAGTACTCACCGGCTACCCACCAGAAGATCTACTCTTACGCGATGAGCTATTTCTACAAGTAGAAGAAGCATTAAAAGCAATACAATTCTGTACTACTAATTGCCATGTAATAATTGGTCACCCAATTATGGAAAATGGCAACCGTTATAATGGAGCAAGTATCTTTGCAAATAATACAAAGATAGCAGTTTACCACAAACAGCACCTTCCAAACTACGGTGTATTTGATGAAAAGCGATATTTTACTAAAGGTAGAGCATCTCCTTGTATTTTTTCTATTAAAAATCAACGCATAGGGCTTTGTATTTGTGAGGACTTATGGCTTAAAGGACCCGTTGAACAGCTTGTTGATGCTAACATAAATTTGATGATCAGCATTAATGCCTCACCTTTTGATTATAATAAATACTCTCTGCGTGAATCATTATTAAAAGATCATGCAAAAAAAGGTTTAAACATAGTTTATGTTAATCAAATTGGCGGGCAAGATGAGCTTGTCTTTGATGGTCAATCATTAGCTATGAATAAAGCAGGTAAAATATGTGCTCGTGCTCCTGCTTTTAGAGAACATTTACAAACCATAACTTTTAATAATAATAATTTCGAATCTGAGATAACGCCATTATCACCCCATTTGCCTTTAATTTATAACGCACTATTATGCGGCTTAAAAAACTATGTAGAAAAAAATAAATTTAAAGGCGTGCTCCTTGGATTATCAGGTGGAATAGACTCAGCACTTACCCTTTGCCTTGCGGTAGATGCCCTAGGTGCTAAAAATGTAAATGCAGTATTTATGCCATCACGCTATTCACAAGACATTAGTGCAAATGATGCAAAGCTTCAAGCAGAAACTATGCAAGTTAATTTTTCAATTTTACCAATAGAACCTATATTTGAATCATTTCTAAATACCTTGGCTCCATCTTTTAAAGGATTAAAACCAGATATAACTGAAGAGAATTTACAAGCAAGAATTCGTGGGGTTTTATTAATGGCGCTTTCGAATAAAACTAAATCAATGCTACTTTGCACCTCTAACAAGAGCGAAACTGCTGTAGGCTACTCAACCCTTTATGGTGATATGGCTGGTGGCTTTTCTGTATTGAAAGATGTATTAAAAACTTTAGTTTATGACTTAGCCGTATATCGTAATTCAATTTCTTTAGTAATTCCTGAGCGTGTTATTACTCGCGCACCAACCGCAGAACTTAGGCATAATCAAAAAGATGAAGATAGTTTGCCGCCATATTCAATTCTTGATGCCATTATTAAAGCTTTTATGGAAGATGAAATGTCCGCTACAGAGATAATTAACAGCGGTCAAAAAGAAGAAGATGTTATGCGAGTAATTAATTTAATCAAACAAAATGAATATAAACGCCACCAATCAGCCCCTGGTGTAAAAATAACCTCATGTGCTTTTGGGAAGGATTGGAGGTTTCCTATAACTTCAGGGTTTAAAAGCTAGATCATATAATAAAAAATGTCGCTTGCAAAATATAACTAAATCGTTAACATGGAATAATGCTTTATTTAAGATAGGAATTTTATGAAACTTATTTTCTGGCTTTGCTCATTATTGCTAAGCAACTTTGCACACGCATCTACTCCAATTAATGGATGGTATTCAGAAGCGTTTGGTGGATATGCTTATCTTCCTAATAATTTAAATACCCCATACTCAAATTTATATCGTTCAAATGCTCATTATAATAAGGGTTTTAATGCGGGCGGTAGCATTGGCTTTAAATCTAACCCTATGCGTTATGAAGGGGAATTGACTTATATTTCTGCTAATATTAAAAAATTTCAAATTAATAATGTTCAACAAACCGGCGTAAATGGTTATACCCATGCTTTTACTGCACTAGCTAATGTTTATTATGATTTTCCTAACTTAGTAAATGCATTACAACCTTTTCTTGGTGTAGGTGTAGGATACGGCATGGTTAATGCGCATTTAAATAGCGCAGGCCCTGCTGGAAATACACAATATTCAGGCAGTTCTAATGTTCTTGCCTATCAAGGTACTGGTGGGATAACTTATAATTTTTCTGAAAATTACGCGCTTAATTTGGGTTATAGATATGTTCTCACCACACACGTTAATTCTACAGGTAAAATATTTCAAGCTCAATTAGCTAATTTAGGTGCAATATATAGATTTGATGGAAAAAATTATAAATAATGGACTAAAGTTCTAGGAGAATTTTATGGATGGAGCTAAAAAATCAGTGTTTTTTAAAAACACTATAACTACAATTTCTCTACTTACAATATCTAAATTAGCGCTTGCTGTAAATCCAGTACCATCTTGGTATGGTGGGATAATGCTCGGTGTATCTGGGACACAAAGCGTTAATATTAATAATTCCTTTCAAAGCGCATTGCCAAGAACGGAAGCTACATTAAAATACAATCCAGGTGGTAATATTGCAGGGCAAGCTGGATATCGTTTTTCTCATTTCCGCGTTGAAGGAGAGCTGCTATTTAATTACAGCCCTTATTCACAAATAGAAACCCCAAATGGTACGATTAAGAAACAAAAAAAATCAAATATTATTCCATCCACACCTATCTCTAACACAACCCCTTCGGCTATCAGCACCTTAACAATGGATGGTAAAACTAATACTGGAGCTTTTCTGGTTAATGGCTTTTATGATTTTTATAGCTCTGAAGATTCTTTTAATTGGACTGCATACGTAGGCCTTGGAATTGGCTATGCAGCTGTAAGTAACAACCTTAAATTATATCAAAGCAATGGTGAAATAGTAGATGATCGATGGTCTAAATCTGCAACAACTCCTGCAGCACAAGGTATTGTTGGTGTTGGTTACTTTGTGGATGATTTCACTTCTATTGGTCTTGATTTTCGCTATTTAGCAACAAAATCTATTGAGCCTTTCAACTCTAGAAATGAAATTGCATCACTTAATGTGACACTTAATGGATCATTTGATTGCGGATAAGAATTTGTAAGTTAGGCCTTTGACCAATGGCACTACCTTAAGTGAACGTATATACAAAAATACGTCTTTGCGATTGTT